>CAJYIP010000040.1 GCA_913775275.1 Patescibacteria group bacterium
ATCGTTCGTATGCACGCCGACAAGCGTGAAGACATCGACATGGTTGGTGCTGGTGACATCGCTGCTGTCGTTGGACTAAAGGGTACCTTCACCGGTCACACCTTATCTGACGCAGCTAACCCGATCATTCTCGAATCGATCGAATTCCCAGAACCACCGGTATCGATTGCTGTTGAGCCAAAGACGAAAGCCGACCAGGAAAAGATGGGTATCGCCCTTCAACGCTTAGCTGAAGAAGACCCAACTTTCCGTATCCACACCGACGACGAAACTGGTCAAACGATCATGTCAGGAATGGGTGAGCTTCACCTCGACATCCTCGTTGACCGTATGAAGCGCGAATTCAACGTTGAAGCTAACATCGGTGAGCCACAAGTTGCCTTCCGTGAAACGATTCGGGGCACATCTGAAGCTCAAGGAAAGCACGCTAAGCAATCTGGTGGACGTGGTCAATTCGGTGATGTATGGATCCGTTTTGAACCGACTGAATCTGGTGAAGGTTTCGAGTTCGTTGACGAAATTAAGGGTGGTGTTGTTCCTCAGGAGTATCGCAAACCAGTCGAGAAGGGTATTAAAGACACCCTCGAAGGTGGTGTGATCGCTGGATACCCAATGATCGGTGTCAAAGCAACCCTCTACGACGGTAGCTACCACGACGTCGACTCAAGCGAGCTCGCCTTCAATCTGGCTGGTGTCCTATCTGTAAAGGCCGGTATCCCGCAGGCTCGTCCAGTTATCCTTGAGCCTGTCATGAAAGTTGAAGTATCGACTCCAGAGGACTTCATGGGTGACATCATCGGCGACCTAAACGCTCGTCGTGGACGTATTGATGCGATGGAAGATATTCCAGGTGGCGCAAAGCTCGTTCGCGCATTTGTCCCGCTCTCAAATCTCTTTGGTTACACAAACGACATTCGCTCAATGAGCCAAGGTCGTGCGGCCTCAACGATGGAACTTGCTCAGTACGAGGAAGTACCACCAAACGTTGCACAAGAGATCATCGAAAAGCGCACGAATAAATAAGCGTTCCGATCAATTCAAAAAACCGGCGTTACTATACGTCGGTTTTTGTTTAGATGAAGTTAATTTTCCCTTCCTATAATAAAAGTATGGATGCGAAAACATACGAACGGCCCAGGGAAAAGATTATAGCAACGTCGGTTACGACGCTTAACGACAGTGAACTACTGCAAGCGATTTTAGGTAGCGGGATTCAAGGGTCGTCAGTGCATGTCATCGCTCGACGTATCGTCAAGCTGCTTCGTACTAACAAAACGTTTCCCTCGTATGAGACACTTTGCGCTATTGATGGCGTCGGTCCTGCAAAGGCATCAACGATTGTTGCTGCCTACGAGCTCGCCCGACGACATACACAGACATCACTTCGATCACATACCAATCAACAAATTCAACTTGGGACAATTTATTGTGAGTTTCTATCAACAGCAGGCCATTGTATTGACGAGCGCTGGTATCCTGTTCAACTCGCTGCCCAATTGTGGGTGAAAAATGTGTTATCGACGAGTCTCAATAATCATGCGACAGCGATATGTATTCGAGATGGAGAGGCTCACACAGGGTCACTTGCGAAATTAGAGGTTCTTGAGCGACGACAGCGACTCGCCATTGCCTGTGATGCCATCGGCATTAGGATAGTAAAATATGAATGGACGGGAGATTCGGAACTCTCACATATCGTATGACGAACAAACAATGGGTTGAAGTCCGCAAGAACTTTCAGAGAGGTTCAATTGAATATCGGTCATTGTATCTTATGCTTTTTACGTCGTTTAATGAATGGTACGCACTCAAGACACATTCGTATGTTTCAGCGGATGCCCTAGCAACAATAGTTGATGATACGACGCTTTGGCGGCCATTGTTGACCAGTCACGATTCGCTATTAATAAGTCATATGCGAAAACTTCACATTCTCACAACACTATCTCCGTTACCGCTTCGGTTTAAAGATAGGTGGGAGGGTAAGCTAAGGGATGCGTATGATTGGGAAGGTCTCGTATGGTTATGGTATGCCGTGCGATGTATCGTTAGTCACGGTCAATCACAATACAGTTATTCGCATCTTGATACCGTTATAGTCTATGCACATGCCAGTCTGAGCATTTATATGAGTAAAGTCCTTCTCATTCATGATCAAAATTTAGAAAATGACGCATGCCTACCTCTTTACGAAACAAAACAGACCGTATATAATAATCTTCATAAGTCTTGAGGTCTTATTGTCTCATGCACCAATTAATTTAAGGAGAACTAACTACATGGCAGATTTCGACCGAAGCAAGCCTCACGTTAACGTTGGTACTATGGGTCACGTTGACCACGGAAAGACCACTTTAACTGCAGCTATCACAGCTGTACTTGCTAAGAAACTTCCTAGCGACGTCAACCGACCAATCGCTTACGACCAAATTGACAACGCCCCAGAAGAGCGTGCACGTGGTATTACGATTGCAACCTCTCACCAAGAGTACGAATCAGAAACTCGTCACTACGCACACGTTGACATGCCAGGTCACGCCGACTACGTAAAGAACATGATTACTGGTGCTGCTCAGATCGACGGCGCAATCCTCGTGGTTGCTGCAAACGATGGTCCATTGCCACAAACTCGTGAGCACGTGTTGCTTGCTCACCAAGTTGGTGTGCCAAAGATCCTCGTCTTCCTCAACAAGATGGACCTTGCTGACCCAGAGCTCGTTGAGCTCGTCGAAATGGACATTCGTGAACTGCTCGCAAAGAACGGTTACGACGAAGACGCTCCTATCATCAAGGGCTCTGCAACAAAGGCTCTCGAAGGTGACGCTGAATCAGAAGACGCGATCATGGAACTCGTCAAGGCTCTTGATGACTACGTTCCAGAACCAACTCGCGACCTCGACAAGCCATTCCTTATGCCAATCGAAGACGTCTTCTCTATTAAGGGACGTGGTACGGTTGCAACTGGTCGTATCGAGACTGGTATCATCAAGATTAACGACCCAGTCGAAATTGTTGGTATCAAGAATACTCAGACTTCAACCGTTACCGGTATTGAAGCCTTCAAAAAGAACCTCGACCAAGGTCAAGCTGGTGACAACGCCGGTCTTCTCCTCCGTGGTATCGAGCGTGAGCAAATCGAACGTGGTCAGGTTATCGTTAAGCCTGGTTCACTGACACCACACACAGAATTTGAAGCCGAAGTTTACATCCTTAAGAAGGAAGAAGGCGGTCGCCACACTCCATTCTCAAAGGGTTACAAGCCACAGTTCTACTTCCGTACAACTGACGTTACTGGTGAAGTCGAGCTTCCAGCTGACAAGGAACTGGTCATCCCTGGTGACACAGTAACCTTCAAGGTTAAATTGCTCGCTCCAATCGCCATGGAACAGGGTCTCAACTTCGCAATCCGTGAAGGTGGTAAGACTGTTGGTGCTGGTGTTGTTACAAACATCATCAAGTAGTTATCTTTACTACTAAACTTAAAACCTCTGGTTAATCCAGAGGTTTTTTGGTTTTTCGTTTCGAACACAAAAGCGAAAACCCCCGTTAGCCCGAAGGCCACGAGGGCCTCGACAGGTTTTAGCGAGGGGTGATACGTACGAAGCCAGGTTGCGTACTGTTGAGGCTGGGGAAGTATTGAAGCAGGTAGGCGAAGGGAATGCCCATTGCACTATTCGCTGCCCCGACATATCCACCCATGCCTTCGTTGAACGTGTACATTCGTAGTTGGTTTCGGATATGAGCGAGTCGAGCATCAATCGTGTCGGAAGGATCGATGCTGTCTTGCGTGAGCCATCCCGAGACGCTTTCGAGTTCAGCGAGATCAACGAGCAGCCAAGCGCCGCTGAAAAGTCGACCATCTATCACCAATTGCGCGATGATGTCTCGAATGTTCTCACGAACGGCATTGGGCCAGTCGACCATTTGTGGGAGGACGGCACGCGATGACGCACTCGATACCGCGATAGGTGCTGCCACGGTTCACCTTCTTTCTGTAGAGTTAACGTGGTATGAATGTTATAGCATATAATCGAATATCAGTCTACTTGTACGAAGAGAGTAATCATGATAAAGTTACAGACGTATTATTAATCGCGCCGATAACTCATCCAGACGAGAAACACACCGATTCGAGAAGAGGTTACGGAGCATAGCAAGAAAGGTTTCTCCTCATGGCAGAAGCAAAGCAAGAAGGCTTGCGAATTCGTATTCGCCTTAAAGCCTACGACCACAAGGTCATCGACCAGTCAGCAAAACAGATCATAGACACAGCTATTCGTAGCGGTGCGACTATTTCTGGTCCAGTGCCACTACCAACTCGCCGCAGTACATTTACTGTGGTGAAATCTCCGCACGTTTACAAAAAAGGTGGTGAGTCATTTGAAATGCGTATTCACAAACGTCTTATTGACATCACAAACGCAACACCAAAGACTATCGACAGTCTGCAAAACCTCAGCCTTCCGGCTGGTGTTGATGCAGAAATCCGCATGTAATTAATAACATGCTGTTTTAAAAAAGATCCTATTGCAGGGTCTTTTTTAATATGTCCCGCCAGGTATGTTCCAATATTCTTCCAGAGTCTTAATGCCTTTAGTCTTCATGTCTTGAGCGGTTGCAACGCCCACATATCGATAGTGCCACTCTTCAGACTGGTAGCCAGTTGTCGCTTCATATCCAGCATAATACCGTTGAATAAAACCGTACGAAGCCGCGTTAGCTTGGAGCCATTGATAGGCGGCTGTACTACCGAAGCAGGAGAGAGCGCAACTCCCGGCAGCAACATCTACTGCCAGACCAGTTTGGTGTTCGCTGTAGCCAGGCCGCGCACTGTATGTATCAGCACCAGCGGTGCCACTTTGTCGGACCCAGTAGCCATATGTTTCAATCTGATCCTGATATGATCGGTAGCTGCTTGTTGCCCTGATTGCTTGACCGGCCGCTTCGGCTGCGACGGTGAGATTGGCGTAGGCGGTTGCCGCTTCCGGCTGCAGGGTTGCTCCATTGACAGTGACAAGTTGAGTCGGTGCAAAGTTCAATGGTTGAAGACAGTGCTTCTTATTAACCAAAATATCTATCGCTGCTGGATTGGCGTGTTTATTCGTTGCATTACACCTCGATGCATCTATTGTCGCGGCATTCGCTGCTGGTGTTGCAAGGATTTCTTTTGCAACTTCTTTAGCATCAGCTGCCTTTTGTTGACGCTCTTCTTCGGCGCGTCTTTCTTTTGCGGCTGCAATTTTTTGGTCGATCGCTGACATTTGTCGGTTCAGTTCTGACTGTTCGGTAGCTATCTTGGCTGTCGTTTGTTGAGAATAGGCATATATACCGGTCCCACACATCGCACTCGCAACTAAAAGTAATGCGGCCGTAGGGAGGGCTCTTTTTAGGCGACGTAATAGCCGCCATGTATGTCGTTTTACCATATGCATGTAGTATACCAAACTGCGCATTGTACAGTGGTAGCAACCTTGACATAAGGGGTTAAATTTGCTAGGATGAGGAGGTAACAATTTACGAGATATAAGTTTTTCTTGGTGAATTGGTAAGTCTGACCTCTGTTAACCTTATGGGCGACGGGATGACGATACTGCCTTCCACCAAGAATTTTAAGTGGGAGAATGAAGCGCATGAAAGCACTTCTCGGTACCAAAATTGGTATGACCCAAATCATCAGCGAAGATGGTAAGGCAGTTCCTGTCACCATTATTAAAGCTGGCCCAGTCACTGTGACTCAGGTAAAGTCTGTCGACACCGACGGCTACAACGCAGTACAAGTGGGATTTGATGAGGGTAAGAACCTGAGCAAGGCCGTCGCTGGACACGTTAAGGCCAGCAACACTACTCCGAAGCACATTCGTGAGTTCCGTGTGGACACCCTGCCTGAAGAGGCAACGGTCGGAAGCACAATCGATGTTACGAGTTTCACACTCGGTGACGTCGTTGACGCAACAGGAATCAGCAAAGGTAAAGGTTTTGCTGGTAACATTAAGCGTCACAACTTTAACCGCCACAAGAAGACACACGGTGGTAAAGGAAATACTCGTCGACCTGGTTCGATCGGGTCTATGTACCCTCAAAAAGTCTTCAAAGGTAAGCGAATGGCTGGCCGTATGGGTCACGATCAGGTTACCGTTAAAAATCTCATCGTCAGTTATATTGACGTCGAGAACAACGTTATCGGTCTTCGCGGCGCCGTTCCTGGCCCAAAGAAGGGTCTGATCGTCATCGACGTAGCGGGAGGAAAAGCATAATGGCTGACACTACAGCAACACTTCCAACCGAAGTATTTAACGTCGAGGTAAAGAACCACGAGCTCCTCAAGCTCGCATATGACGCGTACCTCGCGAACAACCGCACAGCAAGCGCAACAACCAAAACTCGCGGTGACGTCCGTGGTGGTGGTAAGAAGCCTTGGAAGCAAAAGGGAACAGGTCGTGCTCGTTTCGGTTCTAGCCGTAACCCAATCTGGCGTGGTGGTGGTATTGTTTTCGGTCCACTCGGTAACGAAAACTATAGCAAGAAGATCTCGACTCGCGCAAAGCGACAAGCGATCCGCCAAGCACTGACGCTTGCGTCAGAAGCAAACAAGGTTCATGTCATGGACATCACGACAACCGGTAAGACTGCTGAAGTCGTGAAGTTCCTTGCTGACAACAAGTTTGATCGCAAGACACTCATCGTCGTTGAAGAAAAGACTGCTGAACTGCTTCGTGCAACCAATAACATCCAGAACGCTCTGCTTGTTAGCACAAAGTATCTTAATGTCTATCACATCCTCAATGCTGACGCGATTGTTTTGTCACCAGCTTCTCTCCCGACATTGAAGAGCTGGCTCGTAAATTCAGATCGAGAGGAAGCGTAATATGACAGCTCCAATTCTCGTGACACCGGTCACAACCGAAAAAGCCTACGGCCAGAGCCAAAAGAACGTCTACGTTTTTGCCGCTCCAGTCGCAGCAAACAAGCAGCAAATCGCTGCAGCTATCGAAAGCCAATACGGCGTCAAGGTAGCAGGTATCAAAACACTGGTTCAATCTGGTAAGGCAATTCGCTTCTCACGAGGCAAGAACCGTTACCCAGGGACGACGAACCGAACCGACAGCAAGAAGGCATATGTCACACTCTCTGAGGGTTCTATCCAAGTCTTTGAACAGCCAGTGGAAACGGAAGCAGAGGATAAGAAGTAATGGCTATCAAGCAATACAACCCAACGACTCCTGCTCGCCGTGGCATGACATCTCAGGACATGAGCGCTGTCACAACTCGCAAACCGCTGAAAAGCTTGGTAAAAAGCAAAAAGCAGAATGCTGGTCGTAACAACTCAGGTCGCATCACTGTTCGTCACCGTGGTGGTGGTGTTAAACGACACTACCGCCTAATGAACCACAACATGCCAGCCGGTATGACTGTGACCGTCGAACACATTGAGTATGACCCAAACCGCTCAGCTCGTATCGCACGTGTCAAAGACCAAAACGGTCTTTACCACTACATCCTTGCTGACACGTCTATGACAATCGGTAAAGTGATCCAGAGTGGTGCTGATGCGCCAATCGAATCAAGTAACCGTATGCCACTTGCGAACATCCCAGTTGGTTCACAGATCTACGCGATCGAACTTCACCCAGGTAAGGGTGCGCAAATTGTTCGTTCAGCCGGAACAAAAGCTCAGTTGATGGCAAAAGAAGGTGACTACGCTCAAGTGCGTCTTCCTTCAGGCGAAGTTCGTAAGTTCCGCCTCGAAGCAACTGCAGCCCTTGGTGTTGTCGGTAACGTCCAACATCAAAACATCAAGATCGGTTCAGCTGGTCGTAAACGACGTAAGGGTATTCGTCCAACCGTTCGTGGTGTTGTTATGAACGCCGCAGATCACCCACACGGTGGTGGTGACGGTGGTCGTCACGGTGCTGGTAAGGCTCCACGTACACCATGGGGTCAATTGACACTTGGATACCGAACACGACGTCGTAAAGATGTTGCTGGATTAATTGTTAAGACGCGTCACGACGCGAAGAGGAAGCGATAATGAGTCGATCACTGAAAAAAGGTCCATTCGTTGACTTCAAGCTCGCGAAAAAAGTCGCTGCGCTTGGCCTCGAAGACCGCACGGTCATCAAGACCTGGGCTCGCGCGAGTACCATCAGCCCTGAAATGGTTGGTCGTACAATCGCTGTCCACAATGGTAAAGTACACGTCCCTGTTCTTGTTTCTGAGAACATGGTCGGACACAAGCTTGGTGAATTTAGCCCAACCCGCAAATTCCGTAAGCACGGTGGAAAGGACAAGAAGTAATGGCTGCTGAAACTACCGTTCGCGCATACGCAAAGAACGTTGATCAAGCCCCACGGAAAGTCAGCCTTGTTGCTAGCCTTGTCCGTGGACGAACAGTCGCTGATGCGCTTGTTATCCTGAACCACACTCCAAAGCGAGCCGTTCGCCCACTTATCAAAGTGATCGAAAGTGCCCGCGCTAATGCAATCAATAACCACGGATACGACGGCAAGACACTTGTTCTTTCGACACTGTCTGTCACGACTGGTACTCGCCTCAAGCGATTCAACCCAGCGAGCCGCGGTCGCGCATTGCCATACCAAAAGAAGACTTCTAACATCCTTGTTGAAGTTGCCGGTGAACTAAAGCCAAAGAAAGCCGCTGCAAAAGCCGCTCCTAAGGCTGAGGCTCCGGTAGAGAAAGAGGAGAAGAACTAATGGGTCAGAAAGTAAATCCAATCAGCTTCCGCCTCCAGATTCACAAGAATTGGGACTCTCGCTGGTTTGCACACAAAAAAGATTTTGCCAAGCTTCTCGTTGAAGACATCAAGATCCGTGAACACGTTGAAAAGCGTTTTGCATCTCGTCCAACGATTGCGCGTGTCGAAATTGAACGTTCAGCGAACCTCGTTACTGTGACAATCCACACTGCAAAAGCTGGTGTCGTCATCGGTCGTGGTGGTGCTGGTGTGACTGAACTTAAGGCTGAGCTTGAAAAGCTTGCGAGCCTACCAGTTCGTATTAACATCGAAGAAGTGAAGCGTCCCGACCTCAGCGCTAAGTTAGTTGCTGAAAACATTGCTCACCAATTGATGCGTCGTGCGAACTTCCGTCGTGCAACCAAGATGGCTGCACAAAACACAATGGCTGCTGGTGCTAAGGGTATTCGTATCCAAGTTGCTGGTCGTCTTAACAACGCCGAGATGGCACGTCGCGAAAAAGTTATCGAAGGTTCAGTGCCACTTCACACCCTTCGTGCTGATGTCGACTTCCACACTGCTCGCGCTCAGACCCCTGCCGGTATTATCGGTGTTAAGGTTTGGATCTACAAAGGTGAAAGGAGCGCTTAGTCATGTTATTACCACGAAAAACCAAGTACCGAAAAGTACGAAAAGGTAAAAACGAAGGCAACGCGACTCGCGGTAACTACGTAGCCTTTGGAGATTTCGGTCTTCAGTCACAAAGTAACAACGACATTACCTCACGTCAGATCGAATCAGCGCGTCAAGCGATGACTCGTCACATCAAGCGTGGTGGTAAAATCTGGATCCGTATCTTCCCGCATACTCCACGTACCCGTAAACCACAGGACGTCAAGATGGGTAGCGGTAAAGGTAACCCAGAATTCTTCGTTGCAAAAGTGAAAGCCGGCACTGTCTTGTTTGAAATGAAAGGTGTTGACGAAGCAGTTGCTCGTGAAGCAATGCGCCTCGCCGCTCACAAACTTCCCGTGAAGACTAAATTCATTGTGAAGGAGACAGCATAATGGCTGACAAGAAAATCAAAGATGCAAAAGAAGTAAAGACACTCGAGCAACTTCATGAAGAGCTGGTAAAGCTTCAAGCTGAACACCTCGAATCACGTCGTAGCCTTGTTCAAGGTGAACTCGTCAACCCTCGTGTTGTCACAGTTCAGCGAAAGAACATCGCTCGTCTTCACACTGCGATCACTGCTGCAAAGCAGGATGCCTTAAAGGAGGAAAACTAATATGGCAAAGACATTGACCGGAATTGTCACCTCTTCTAAGGCTGACAAGACTATCACCGTTACCGTAACGGAACGTGAAACTCATCCGATTTACAAAAAGCAGTACACGATTACTCGTAAGTACACTGCTCACGATGAGAAGAACGAAGCTAACGAAGGCGACAAAGTTCAGATTTCTGAAGTTCGCCCAATTTCAAAGACAAAGACATTTGCACTCGTCAACATTGAAGAGCGTGCACGTGGGTCTATTGAGTTGAAGGAGAACGAAGCATGATCCAACAGGAAAGCCGTTTAAAGATTGCTGATAACAGCGGTGCAAAGGAAATCCTTTGTATCCGTGTTCTCGGTGGTACACGTCGCCGTTACGCACGCGTTGGTGACATCATTGTTGCAACCGTTAAGGATGCTAATCCAACCGGAAACGTTAAAAAGAAGTCTGTCATCAAGGCTGTCGTTGTTCGCACTCGCGACCAAATCCGACGCAAAGATGGAAGCACGATTTCTTTTGATGAAAACGCTGCCGTCGTTATCAATGATGACAAAACACCAAAGGCAACACGTGTCTTCGGACCAGTCCCTCGCGAGCTTCGTGACCTTGGGTATGCCAAGATCATCAGCCTTGCACCGGAGGTACTCTAGTTATGGCACGTATCATTAAGGGTGACACCGTCAAACTTATTAGCGGACAAGACAAGGGAACGACAGCAAAGGTATTGTCTGTCACGAC
>CAJYIP010000041.1 GCA_913775275.1 Patescibacteria group bacterium
CGATCATTGGCGTGTCTCGTCGTGACGTTGATATTCAGGAACTCATCGAACAGGCAACTGGCGATACTGAGCTTGTCAATCGTACAAGCGTTGTGACTATGGACGTTGCAAATCCTGATGACTATCGTCGTCTTCGAGATGAAATAGCGCTTCAGTCCGATGAGCAACTAGTGATTTACTTATCTGTTCCACCTAGCGCTGCAGCGGATATTGTTGATTTCCTTGGAGAAGCTAAATTGAACACGGCAAATGTTAAAATTATGTTCGAGAAACCGTTCGGGTTTGATGTGACGAGCGCGCATGACTTTATCGACCGTACAAAGCGCTACTACGACGAAAAGCAAATATATCGTATCGACCACTATATGGCTAAGGAAGTAGCGCTAGAGCTTCTAAGAATGCGTTCGGACGCCAGTCATCGTCATCACAGCTGGTCGTCAAAGACAGTGGATCACATTGAGGTTTTTGCTTCGGAAACACTGGGTGTTGAAGATCGCGCAGAATTTTATGAGCAAACTGGCGCGCTGCGGGATGTTGTCCAGGGTCATCTCCTTCAACTGCTCTCACTTGTGTTGATGGATGCGTCGGGTGAGTTCACGCTTGAACAATTGCCGCAGCGACGACTCGCTGCACTTGAAAACTTAAATGTAGCAGATCCTGCCGAGTCAACAAGAGGGCAATACGAGGGCTACGACGTGGCTGTTGGTAATCCAGGAAGTCGCACGGAAACGTTTGCCCGACTGACATTAAAGAGTGCGGATACGCGTTGGGCGGATGTCACCATTTCTGTTGCGACTGGCAAGATGTTAGCGGCAAAAACAACGGCGGTTATTATTTACTACAAGGATGGAACGACAGACGAGTTCATCGAAGGTGCCCTGCACACATCCGGTGAACGATTGAAGGACGGCTATGAGCGCGTTCTTGTCGAGGCGATAAAAGGACAGAAATATATCTTCACCACAAGCCAGGAGATTATCCTAGCTTGGGAAATCGTTGGCCGTATTCAGGAAGCCTGGGCGATGGAAGATCGACCGCTTGTCACGTATGCAGAGGGCACACAATTGCACGACGTGAGCTAACAGGCGTAGAAGGGTATGGTGATGGAGATTATGCCTGTTCTGGCAGTTGCGATACCGACGCCATCGCGATTACTACACCCCGATCCTTCACCTTCATTCTCATCAATCGCGTATCTTTCACCCCAAGGATCACCAGCCTTTAATCCGTTGAGATTCATGCCAGAAGCGGCCCCAATACGATCAAGTGTTAATTCATAACGAGCTTGGTCAAAACAGCGTGTACAATTCGAGCCAGTGATGGCCATAAGGTTTTTATTTTCATTGATACGAGCAGATAAGATCGCTTTTTCTAATGTTCGTAACTCAACATTAGCCCGCTGCACTTTTGAGTTATTTTGCACACCGTTATAGGCAACTATTGTGATGGTCGCAAGAATAGCTATCACCACAATGACGATTAAAAGCTCAACGATTGTAAATCCTTTTTGTTTTGCCCACTGCATTATTGTCTATTATAACATTAGCGTCGGGACGCTTGTGACGCCACATCTAGCGTCGTGCAAATAATACAACACACCGCTGATGGTGTTTGAGAGTGAAATAGTGCTACAATAAAATCCCATGGAGGTGCAACACAGCATGGGGTCAAAACAAAAATATATTTTCGTCACAGGGGGTGTCTTGTCGGGGGTCGGTAAGGGTATTACCGCGGCAAGTATCGGTGCTATCTTACAGGCCAAGGGCTGCAATGTTTCTATTCAGAAGTGTGATCCGTATCTCAATGTAGATGCGGGTCTTTTAAATCCAAAGGAGCACGGTGAATGTTTCGTCACCAAGGACGGTGCAGAAACCGACCTCGACCTTGGCCATTACGAACGCTTTCTTGATTTGGAGCTAACACAAAAGAATGCGACCCTTTCGGGAAAATTATTAAGTCAGCTGATCGCCGATGAACGAGCTGGAAAATTCGGTGGGCAAACTGTCCAACTAGTTCCGCATCTCACCGGAGCCATTAAGGATGCCATTTCAGCGGCAGCTGAAGGGTCTGATGTTCATATCGTTGAAGTTGGGGGAACGGTTGGGGACTATG
>CAJYIP010000042.1 GCA_913775275.1 Patescibacteria group bacterium
ATCTCAAGGAGATTCATTATGACACACGTCTATGTTGGTATGAGCGGGGGTGTTGACTCCAGCTTGACGGCCGCATTATTAAAAGAGCAAGGCTACAAAGTGACTGGCGTGTACATGAAAAACTGGACACAAGACCTGCCTGGCATGCGTTGTCCATGGGCTGATGACTTGGCTGATGCAAAGCGTGTCGCAGTGCAGCTCGGTATTGATTTTAAAGTCTTTGATTTTGAAGCTGAGTACAAACAGAAAGTTGTCGATTACATGATCGATGAGTACAAATTAGGCCGGACGCCAAATCCTGACATTATGTGCAACCAAGAAGTGAAATTCAAGCTTTTTCTCGAAGCGGCTTTGGAGAATGGTGCTGACATGATTGCAACCGGTCATTATGCACGCGTCAAAGACGGAGCATTGCTCCAAGCAGAAGACGAGGCGAAAGATCAAACATATTTTCTTTACCGAGTCACGCGAGAGGCGCTCGAAAAAACACTATTTCCGTTGGGTGAATTTAAAAAAAGTGTCGTTCGTGACATGGCAGAAGCACGCGGTCTCATCACGGCTCGTAAAAAAGATAGCCAAGGTATATGTTTTGTCGGACAGATCGGTATACGTGAGTTCTTGTCGCAATATGTCCAGCCGATGCCGGGTGATATCGTCGATAAAGTTACTGGTAAAAAACTTGGCCGGCATGACGGTGCGATCTTTTATACGCTCGGACAGCGTCATGGCCTTGATGTCGGTGGTGGGTTGCCGTACTATGTCGTCGGTAAGGATATGTCGACCAATACGGTCTATGCGACAACCAATTTGAACGACGAACAGTTATGGCGCAAGGAAGTGAACCTTGGGTCTGTTCATTGGATTGATGGATTAGCTCCTCGGGAAGGATCGTATACGGTTCGTTCGCGCCATAGGGGGGCTTTGTTGCCTGCTCGTTTGTATTGTAACCAGGGCGAATGGAACATAGAACTCGATCATGCCGAACGAGCAATGACTGCCGGACAGTCTGTCGTTATCTATGATGGCACGACATGCCTCGGTGGGGCGATCGTTCAACCGTAGCGTGACCCCTGTATTTCTGGTATACTAGGCAATAATGAATGCTCAAGAAATCCGCAACTCGTACCTAGAATTCTTTAAGCAGCGTGGCCATGCTGTGGTCAAGCGAGCACCACTTGTCTTGAAGGATGATCCGTCCACATTATTTACCGGATCTGGTATGCAACCGATGATACCATACTTACTCGGCGAGCCACATCCCGACGGTCTTCGCATCACTGACAGTCAAACGTGTCTTCGCGCCCAAGATATTGATGATATTGGCGACAATCGACATACGACTTTTTTTGAAATGCTCGGTAACTGGAGTATGGGCGACTATTTCAAAGAGCAGCAGATCGAATGGATGTTTGAATGGCTATCACAAGTTGTCAAACTCGATATGAGTCGTTTGTATATCACTGCTTTCATTGGTGCACCAGAGTATGGCATCGAAAAAGATACCGAAGCAGCCGCAACGTGGAAGCGTTTGTTTGAGGCTCATGGGCTCAGTTCGGCTGAAGCTGAAATTGGTTCTGAAGAAGATGGCTATGCCCGTGGTATAAAAGATGGTGAGCGGATTTTCTATTACGACGGTAGTAAGAACTGGTGGAGCCGTAACGGCAGCCCTGAAACGACCCCTGTCGGTGACCCCTGTGGCCCGGATAGTGAAATGTTCTATGATTTTGGGACGCCACACGATCCTTCGTTCGGTGAATACTGTCACCCGAACTGCGACTGCGGTCGCTTTATGGAGATCGGCAATAATGTGTTCATGGCTTACCGGAAGGTAGCTGATGGTGAGTTCGAACCGCTTGAAAAGCCAAACATTGATCATGGATCAGGTCTTGAAAGAATCGCAGCCGCCAAGATCGATAGCCCAGATGTCTTCCGCATCAGTCTGATGTGGCCAATTATCGAGAAATTGCAGACACTTAGTAAAAAATCATACGATAGCAATACGACGAGCATGCGCGTCATTGCCGACCATTTACGAGCGGCAACGTTCCTTGCTGTCGATGGCTGTGTTCCGGCGAACAAAGAGCAGGGGTATGTTATGCGTCGGTTGCTTCGCCGTGCCATACGCTTCGCATTTGACCTAGGTATCGAGCAAAATTTCTTCGAACAGATCGTCCCTGTTATTGCCGATCTTTACGCCAGCGATTACCCCGAGGTAGCTGAGCACCGCGAAACTATCATTGCCGTCCTCGTTAAAGAAGAGAAGGTTTTCCGTCAGACTCTCCGCAAGGGATTGCAGCAGTTAACGAAAATGGCTACACAAGGCCTGACCGGCGTCGAATTATTCACGCTTTATGACACCTACGGATTCCCAGTTGAATTGTCGACCGAGGAGGCGTTCAAGCAAAATATTAATGTATCGTCCAACTGGCGCGAAGAATTTGATGCGCAGATGGAAGCGCAACGCAATCGTTCTCGAACGGCAACAAAAGGCGAATTCAAGGGAGGTCTCGGTGGCCAAGATTTGATTCACTTGAAATACCATACGGCAACGCATTTATTACAGTCAGCACTACGTGAAGTGGTTGGCCCCGTATTCCAGCAGCACGGCAGTAACATTACCGAAGAGCGCCTTCGCTTCGATTTTAATTTCGATCGAAAAGTGACGCGTGAAGAGCTCGACCAAGCTGAAGTGTTGGTGAACAAATGGATTGCCGAGGATCTACCGGTAAGCTACACAATGTACCCAACGCAGATAGCACTCGATATGGGTGCGATCGGTCCGTTTGGTGAGCGCTATAACGAAGAGGTCAAAGTGTACCAAATGGGTGAAGGCGCACATATCGTCAGCCTTGAAATTTGCGGTGGTCCTCATGTCGATCATACCGGTCAATTAGGCGAAGATGGAAAGACATTCAAGATTACGAAGGAAGAAGCTTCGAGCGCTGGTATCCGACGAATCAAAGCTGTTCTGGCATAGAGCGATCCATCTTTTTCTCAGAAAGAATTTTTTGCAAGTTTGCGATTAAGAAGGGGTAGGTATCTGGTGTTATAGCTTTTGCCTCAAAGTGGCTATCATTGATTGTCACATCATCATGAACAAACGGATTGATATCTAAAGTTCCATTAAAAAGATAGGACCTCAATGTCTGATCTGCACCTTCTGCGTATAGTTCGAGTGCTTCCTCCGACCGAAGAGTCGTGTCGTCGTGTGCAATTTGATCAATGCGCCACGTGACAGTACGTAGTGATCGCAAATCCATATTCCCTGATCCAACGACAGTGTCGTGTCGCAGTATGGTCGACTGGACAGCTTGTTCATTGAAGGCGATTGGAATTTCAGTTTGTTCTGACAAATGCCAGGCTTTCGTGTTCCCTAAAATATGAGCTTTCCAACCTTGAAATTCGGCTGAGTTAACAGTCGGTGATGGGCTGATACCAAAACCCTCAATCCATCTATTCATCTGCTCTGATGTGACCATGTTACTTTTTTCAAACGGTTTATTTGCAACTTCTAGGATAGGAATAAAGCTACCGTTTTTGGTTCGTTTCAATGAAGCTGAACCTGTGACGCCAATAAGCTTCATTGTTAATTGGTCAGCGTTAAGCGCTTGACTCGATTCGTCGTATGAAAAATGGAGCGTTGTATCGCTATGCGTGTCAATATTTGTACCGAAATGGGCCTCAATTTCTTTTATAGTCAATAAGTTTGCTTTGATGCCTTCAAGCCTGAGGCTGTAACCAATGCCGGGCTCTATTTCGTCAGTCGCTCGCTCAACAAGTTGTGAAAGCATTTTTTCGCTATAAATCTCACCTTGCTCTAAGATACGTTCCATATTAATATTATATCACATTAATAACTATAAAGCAACTAACTTAAGCTATCTCGTGAAATAGTATATAATGGAACTCACTTATGGTTTTAGAAAAACTTCGCAAAGCAGCCAAACGAGCACCGTCAGATGAATATATCGTTGCCCTCGACATTGGGACGGAATTCGTCAAAGCATTGATCGCTAAATTAGATGGCGAAGAACTACAGGTTGTCGGTGTTGGGCGTGCTCGTCAGGACGTGAGTGATATGCATTCAGGTGCAATCGCAGATATATCTGGCGTTGTCCGGAACTGTGAAGAAGCGTTGGCTGACGCAGAAGAACAGGCTGGATTACAGGCGAAGAAAGTTGTCATTGGTATTGCCGGAGAACTTGTCAAAGGTGTCACAGATACTATTCGATATCGTCGTCCGCAGCCCGATCGTCCGCTTGACTCATCTGAAATGGAATTCATCATTGAAAAAGTTCAAGAGCGGGCTCAGATCAAGGCTCAAAAACAAATTGGATTAGAGTCTGGTAACGACGAAGTCGAAGTCAAGCTCGTCAACAGCGCCCTCGTCGGTATTCATATCGACGGGTACAAGGTAAGTAATCCGATCGGATTCCAAGGGAAAGATGTTGCTGTGCAGATCTATACAGCCTTTGCACCAATGGTCCATATCGGTGCGCTCGAACGAGTTGCCGACGAACTGTCGCTCGAATTATTGGCTGTTGCTGCCGAACCGTTTGCGGTTAGCCGTAGTGTACTTGGAAGTGATGCGAGCAGTAATTTCACAGCTATCCTTGCTGATGTTGGTGGTGGAACGACTGACATTGCCGTCGTCAATGATGGTGGCGTTGAGGGAACCAAGATGTTTGGTATAGGTGGACGAAGCTTTACGCAAACAATCGCGAACGATATGAACTTATCATACCAAGACGCAGAAAAGTTAAAGGTGAATATCGGCCATTCGAATATGAAGCCGACCGTTGCGAAAGAGGTGAACGATGCGATTGATAAAACCATGGAAGTCTGGATTGCTGGTGTCGATTTGGCACTGAGTGAGTTTGACTCGGTTGATCACCTTCCTCACCGTATCCTCTTATGTGGCGGTGGTTCGAGCCTCGATAAGCTCGTCAAAGCGCTCGAAGGTACCGATTGGCACAAAGATTTGCCGTTCACTAAAAAGCCAACAGTCCACCATATTGATCCATCTGAAGTTATTGGCGTGAACGATGCGACGGGTGACGTCAAAGACCATACGTTCATCACAGCTATGGGTCTGCTCCGGGTTGGCTATGATACACTAATTGGGAGTGGGGACGGGGTCTCGATAAAAGAAAAACTTAATCGATTGCTCAGAATTTAAGCATGAATAAAGACGTAATTTACATAGATGTTGAAGATGATGTCACTGCCATTATTGGCAAGATAAAATCAGCAAAAGAGAAGATTGTTGCTGTTGTGCCGCCAAAGCGACCAGGTGCTCTTCAGAGTGCAGTTAATTTGCGACTCCTTGATCGCATGGCGACAACAGAAAAGAAGAAGCTCGTTTTAATAACCAGCAACCCTGCACTTGTTGCCCTCGCTGCAAATGCAGCTATACCAGTAGCTCGTAACCTACAATCAAAACCAGAGCTCGCGACCGTTCCAGCACTCGCTGTCGATGATGGCGACGATATCATCGATGGCAATAGTTTGCCTGTCGGTGATCATGCTGCGCGTATTCCTGTGAAGGATGGCACGCGTGATCAACTACGTAGTCAAGCGATCGAAACGATTGATATAGAAAACGATGCTACGTACGCTCCGGTCGCCATGGCTGGTGTTGCAAGGGCAGCCAAAAACAAAAAGGCAGCCAAAGGAAAATCGAAAATACCTAATTTCGATACCTTCCGTAAAAAGCTCATATTTATTATCGCCGGCATTATACTGCTGGTTGCGCTATTGATTTGGATGTTTGTTATCGCTCCGGCTGCAACGATCGTTATCGCTGCACGTACTGCACCAGCGCCCGTGAGTACATCTGTTACATTGACGACGACGGGCACTACGAACTTAGCTCAAAGCACACTTCGGGTCTCGCAACAACAGGAGCAGAAAAATGAAACAATTGATTTTGATGCGACCGGACAGCGGGATGTCGGTGAAAAAGCGACCGGAACTGTACGATTTACGACGAACGCTATTGACGCCCTGGGTTCAACCATACCTGCTGGGACGCGTCTATCAACAGCGAACGGCCAAGTATTTACAACTAATACAGCCGTAACTATGACATTCGAAAATAGCCGTTCTGGAGCAACGACAGGCGTAACTGCACTTGAAAGCGGCACAGACTATAATGGTGCATCGGGTGCCGTTCGCGGCCAACCTTCTAATGTGAACGCGTCACTCCAAGGTCAAACCAGTGGCGGTACCACAAAAGTCGTGAAAGTCGTTTCCCAGGCCGACATCGAACGGGCCCAAGGCGAACTGATCGGCCGTTCGACCGCTGCGCAGAAAAAGGCACTATTGGATAAGTTCAGCAGTAATGATAAAGCAATCGGTGATAGCTTTGCCGTTCAGCGCGGTGTAGTAAGCGCATCTCCTGCCCTTAACCAAGAAGCCTCGAATGGTAAAGCGACATTGTCGATTCCGACCACGTACGTTATGTATGCCGTCCCGAATACTGACTTAAAAGAATACCTCAAGCAAGTGCTCGATCAGCAAATTGTTGGGGACAACCAAAAGATATACGATGATGGCGTCAGCAGTGCCCAACTTGGTAACTTCCGAAATGACAATAATACGTTAAGTGCGACTCTGACAGCTAAGGGTCAAATCGGTCCTGAAATCAATGAAGACAACGTCAAGAACGAAGTGAAAGGCAAACGCTTCGGTGAAGTCCAGTCAAGCCTTCAGTCAATCGAAGGTGTCCAAGATGTCTCGGTGAAATTCTCGTTCCCATGGGTGACATCGGTTCCATCTGATACCAACAAGGTTAAAATCGAATTCAAATTAGAGAATGAGTAAACAGTCACTCGTCTGCCTCGATGTCGGTGAGAAGCGAATCGGCGTGGCTGTTGCTGAAACGTCAATCCGCATCGCGATACCACTCCTGACAATCAATGTTGATGGCACCGAACTACAAACGATTGCTGATATTGTCGCATCGGAAGAAGCCCGTACGATCGTGGTAGGGTACCCACGTAACCAACAAGGTGAAACGACCGCTCAATCGCATTATGTCGAACAATTTGCCAGTCAACTTACGGAGCTCGCGACTATCGTCTTCCAAGATGAGTCACTTACCAGCGTCATGGCCGAAGATCAGCTCAAACAGAGTAAACATCCTTATACCAAAGGTGATATTGACGCGCGTGCGGCAGCAATCATTTTACAAGATTATATCGAGGAAAATTATGGATAATATGATTCGACGACCGGACGTTCGTCCGTCTCCACAAGAACAGTCAAATGGTCCGCAGTTCGAGAAGCGACCGCTCAGTCCAATGCCGCAACCAATCCAAGCTCCTGAGCCAGTTTCAAGTCCATTGCCTCCAGTGCCACAACAACCACGCCCGAAGCGACGACGCTGGGCTATTGCTCTTCTTGTTATTATCTCTTTATTGACGTTAGCCTGTGTTGCCGGGTATGTCTGGTATCAGCAGCAACTTTCCCCGGTAGATCTAGGTAACAAAGAGCGCATTGTCGTGACTATCGCGGAAGGTAGCGGTCCATCTGTTATCGCAAGCCAGCTGCAACAGTCAGGCTTGATTCGTGATAGTCGTATATTTTCGCTCTATTCACGTATGACGGGGAGCCAGAGCTCACTGCAGGCTGGCGCGTATCGATTGTCACCATCAGAGTCACTGCCTCAAATCATAGACCATCTAAAAAAAGGTAATGTTGACTCAATTTCGATCACTTTTTTACCAGGCGCGACACTCACCGACCATAAAAAGGTACTGCTCGCAGCAGGATATAGCTCCGATGAGATAGATATGGCCTTCCAAGCATCCTATACCGGATCATTGTTTGCCGGACGCCCCGCTGGTAGTGATATTGAAGGCTATATTTATGGTGAAACGTACTCCGTTAATAGCGGCTCATCGGTAAAAGAAGTCCTTGAGACGACGTTCCGTCAATTTGAGCAAGTCTTGCGACAAAATAACCTTGAAGCAGGGTTTAAAGCTCAAGGTCTGTCGCTTTATCAAGGCATAACGCTGGCCTCAATCATTCAGCGCGAAGCAAGCGGTAATGATGATGAGCCGACGATTGCCCAAGTATTCTATAACCGGTTGCGCGATGGTACGGTCCTGGGATCAGACGTCACCTATCAATATGCAGCGGACAAAGAAGGCAGGGAGCGCTCTACGACGCTTGAATCTCCTTATAACACACGCATTAAAGCTGGTCTGACACCGACACCGATATCTTCACCTGGCCTAAAAGCACTGATAGCAACGGCCAATCCGACGGTTGGGGAATATCTTTTCTTCCTTAGTGGCGACGATAACGTCACTTACTATGGCAAAACGATTCAAGAACACGAGGCTAATATCAAGGCTCATTGTCAAAAAAAGTGTCAAATAATTTAGCGCTTAACAGGGGTAAGTATTTGTGACATATATCACTTTTTATTGACCATCGACCTGTTTCTTGGTAAACTTGGGAAAGCACACTACGTGACTTCGACTACAAATGACACGACAGGCAGGTTGCCTGAACATCATCTGCGAGTGGGATAGGAGCAAGTAGTGAGCCTACCAGAACGGTCGCACGGGTATCGAAATTATATTATAAAATCGGTCGACTTATATACCCCTTTCTCTGAGATATCATCCCAAGAGAAGAAAGACTTAGTCAGGTAGACGCCCCTGTAGTAATACAGTGAGGCAGGAGAACGATTATTCGTAATCAGATCACCAGCGGTCTTGCTAGTCAAGGATCAGTTGCTTCAACCCAGCAGCCTACCGCTTACAAAAACCGCTCGACTCGCCGTGCTGCGAAAGGTCGAGTAAAGACATCAGCTGTCGCAGTCTATGCCAGCGTATTTACCCTCCTCGTCGTGATGATAGCAATCGGCTATCGGACACCTCAAGAATCTGGGACGACGCCTATAGCGAATGCTAATGCCGTTTCTGCAACTCAGCAGACCGCATCGACGGAACGTCAGACCGCCGTCAATAACGTGGTTGCCTCAAATGTCGCTGCTAATGCAGCTATGGCGACAAACCTCTCGGTTGCAAGTGTTGTCTCGAGTACCGCAATCTCAACGCAGATTGCAAGTGAAATGCCAACGACTGATGACTCTGCGATCGCAAAGCCTCAAATCGTCCAAGTATCATCATCTAACCGTAGTGTCACCCAGTACACGGTACTTCCTGGTGATACGACACAGAGCCTCGCGGCAAAGTTCGGTATCTCTGCTGATACGATCAAATGGGCAAACAACTTGACCTCTGACAATCTTAGCGTGGGTAAGGTTATTGATATCTTACCTCGTGATGGTATTGCTTACACTGTCAAATCTGGTGACACGATCCAAAGCATCGCTGATAAATACAAAGCGAATGCTTCATTAATTACAACCTATAACGACCTCGAGATTTCTGGTGTCGCCGAAGGTTCAAAGATCATCATACCTGGCGGTGAATTACCGACAACCGAGCGACCTGGCTATGTCGCACCGATTACTCGTATTAGCAATAACGGCGGCGGTTCATCAGGCGGTGCTTTTGCCGGTTTCCGATCTGGATCAGTTGGTAACAAGTATGCATACGGAAACTGTACGTGGTGGGCATATGAGCGACGTGCTCAAATGGGTCGTCCGGTTGGTAGCTTCTGGGGTAACGGTGGCTCATGGGCATTCAGTGGTCGTGCAGCAGGCTTTATGGTCAACAACGTTCCTGCGGCTGGCGCCGTTCTGGTTGAGGCTGGAAGTCCTGGTCACGTCGGTGTTGTTGAATCGGTTAATGCTGATGGATCAATCGTAATTAGCGAAATGAACAACGCAGCATACGGTGGATTTAACATAGTAAATAACCGAACGATCTCTGCCGGTCAAGCAGCGTCTTACCAATACGTTCATTAGGTAATTAGAACATAGTAAATCACCCCTGTTAATTCAGGGGTGATTGTGTTATAATAAGGATAATTATGTTTGTTGATACCGCCAAAGTTTTTGTTCAGGCCGGAAGAGGCGGTGATGGAGCCGTTAGCTTTCGTCACGAAATTTATGTCGATAAAGGCGGTCCAGACGGTGGCGATGGTGGGCGTGGTGGTGACGTTATCTTTCAAGCCGTCGAAGGCCTGAATACACTGATTGATTTTCGCTACAAACCAGAACTGAAAGCTGAACCTGGTCAATCTGGGGCTAAACGAGATCGCCACGGTAAATCAGGTAAAGCACTCGTCATCAAAGTGCCAGTTGGGACAATCGTCAAAAAAGACGGCGAAGTCATTGCCGATTTTGTCGAAGGCGGACAGGAAATGGTTATTGCTCGTGGTGGAGATGGTGGTTTCGGGAATGCTCACTTTAAATCATCAGTTAGACAGGCACCTCGTATAGCTGAAAACGGCGAAGATGGTGACACATTCGAGTGCGAACTAGAGCTCAAGCTTTTGGCTGACGTTGGATTGGTCGGTTTCCCTAACGCCGGTAAATCAACATTTCTTAGTGTCGTTAGTAACGCTCGTCCGGAAATTGCCGACTACGCCTTTACGACACTTTCGCCAAATCTTGGTGTTGCCGACATTGATGACGGCAGTTTGCTGATTGCTGATATTCCTGGACTAATCGAAGGGGCGAGTGAAGGCAAAGGCCTCGGCGACGCTTTCCTTCGTCATGTAGAACGAACTGCTGTGCTATTGCATCTCATTGACGCCTATACCGACGACGTGGCTGCTGCATATAAAACTATTCGGAACGAGCTTGAGTCATATAGTATGACGTTAGTTGATCGACCGGAAATTATTGCACTAACCAAGATCGAAGGTCTCGACGATGACATTATACAGATGCAGCTCGATGCGTTGAAAGCAGTTGCACCGGATCGGATCATTCTCGCAGTATCATCGACCGCCCATACTGGTCTCAAAGAGGTTTTGCGCGAATTGCGTAAAGAGGTAGTAACTGTCCGTGAGGTTGAAGCCGAGGCGGTGGAGCCAAACGAGGACGGCGATCTTCCGGTTATTACATTGACGAACGAGCAGGTGATGAAGTCATGGTCTATTACGCCACTCCCCGATACAGACGACGGTGTGAAGCAGTTCCGTGTCAGGGGACACAAGATTGAGAAGTTTGCTCGTCGAACTCGCTTCGAAACCCACGAAGGAGTCAATCGTTTGCGTGACATCATGAAGAAGATGGGCATTACTCACGCACTTAATCGAGCTGGTGCACAGGGCGATAGCCTTATTCGTATTAACCACGACGAATTTCCGCTTCTTGAGCAATAATATTTTACGTATGTATTGACAATTAGTCAATTTATATGTATAATGCAATTCATACTTCGTTGTCGAGCCTTGCTCCTCGAAGCACATTAAGAATTTGCAAGAGATTGATTGTCGCAGAGAATAGGAAATATCGAATATTTCCCGCTCCCTGTGACAATCGTTATGGGATCCAAGCGAAATAGAAGGGTAGTCTTCATGGGCATCAATACCCGTGCCGGTATGACCGGCGCACGCATCATCTCCTGAAGGAACGTCGTCGGCGCGACCGCGTTGGGCAATCGCTGCCCGAACTCGGTTCGAAGGGACTAGTGGTGAAACGCCATAGATAGAGGCAATGTGAAGACTATGAGATCTCTTCACACGCCGCTCATGCATGCGCATGAATCTCGAACAGGGTTATAGTGACACCGTCATCTCCCCATGGGAACGATGAACGAGTTAGTCGACTTTTGGCACTCCGCCACCCACGAGCCATCTATGATGAGCAGTCGAGACATATAACTGAATATTCTGTCGAATGGGCCTCCCTATCGGTGGGAGGTGAGCCGTTTCGCTTACCTCCCACCACCGACTCTTGCATCATTCTTAACCAAAGCGCCCTTCACAGGGCGCTATTTTTCTTTTCAGGGTACAATAAGAACAATGCAACAAACATTTTTCTTCTACGACCTCGAAACGTCCGGACTAAGTCCACGCGACGACCGCATCATGCAATTCGCTGGCCAGCGTACGACGCTTGAGCTCGAGCCGATTGGTGAGCCATTCAATATTCTCGTTTCGTTAAATGACGATACGTTGCCAAGCCCTGATGCTTTGATGGTGACGGGTATTACGCCGCAACAGACAACTGCCGAGGGTTACACGGAGGCAGAGTTTGCAAAATTGCTGATGGAGCAAGTTTTTATACCAGGAACTATTACAGTTGGATTCAATAGTATTCGTTTCGACGACGAATTTATCCGCCATCTGTTCTGGCGAAATTTTTACGATCCTTATGAATGGTGTTGGAAGGAAGGCCGAGGTCGCTGGGACATGCTCGATGTCGTTCGCATGACGCGAGCACTTCGTCCCGATGGTATCGAATGGCCAGTTGTTGACGGTAAGGAAACGAACCGGCTTGAATTGATCACAAAGCTGAACGGTATCGATCATTTCAAGGCTCACGATGCTCTGAGTGATGTCGAAGCACTCATAGCGGTTACAGGTCTGATCAAAGAAAAGCAGCCGGCGTTATATGCTCATTTGTTTAAAATGAAAGACAAAGCAGAGATTAAAAAGTTGGTTAATCTTGAGCAAAAACAGCCGTTCGTGTATGTCAGCGGACGGTATAGCTCCGAGTATCACAAAGGGACGGTTGCGTTTCCGTTGACTGGTGGTCGCAATGCGGCGGTTGTCGTTTATGACTTGCGCCACGATCCATCTCCATTCCTCACTATGTCCCAACAAGAGCTCGAAAAGATTTTTTACGCATCGTGGGAGGATCGTCAAAAAGAGGGGTATGTCGCACTGCCGGTCAAGGAGTTGCAGTACAATCGTGCTCCTGCGGTCGCGCCGCTTGGTGTGTTGGCAAAAGAGGATGGCTGGAAACGACTCTCGTTAACTGAGGAGGATATTACGAAGCATCGAGCTTTGTTATTATCTAACCCTACATTTTCAGAAAATGTTCGATCAATGATCGAACGACGTCCTGCTTTTCCGGTTGCAAAAGACCCTGAGGCAAAATTGTATGATGGCTTTTTACCAGAGACGGATATACTTGGGTCGGCAAAAGTTCGTCAAGCAACCGAACAGCAGTTAGCGGACCTTCACCCGGGATTTATCGATGAGCGGCTTGATGATCTGCTATTGCATTACAAAGCTCGTAATTTCCCCCGAACCTTAGCTGAAGACGAAATGGGGCAGTGGGAAGCGTGGCGAGGCGAGAGGCTTCGTCGACAGCTACCTTCATTCATCGAGAGGTTGCAAAAATTGTCAGTCACAGAGAACGATGATAACAAGCAATTTTTTTTACAAGAATTGCAATTATGGGCTGAAAGTATTATCCCACTCGAAAACGATAGTTAAGCAACTTGAGACGATGGAAGCGTTGTTGTCGCTGCCGATAAGACTCGGGCAGTTAATCGACCAAAAAGAAGGCCGAGTGCACCGACGCTGAAAAGAAGCATCGTGTCTGCTGGGATAAAGTACTGTGTTCCAGGAATTTGTCCTGAGATAACAAACATTGCAAGGAAATGGCCTGCATTCACAACATCAAGCAATATCAAGATCGACAGACCGATAAACACAAAAGCAAGTCGATATATCATACGTGAACGATTCATAGTGTATGGACTATAGCAAGCTACATATAAAAACTGCAAGCATAGCCATATTAAAAGACGGCTATCTGGAAAAATACGCAAAAAAAGCGTATAATAATCTCGATATGGCAGAGGTTATTAGAGTCGTCGGCGCCCGTGAGCATAACTTGAAAAACGTGAGTGTTGATATTCCACGTGATAAATTAGTTGTCATTACGGGATTGAGCGGGTCAGGCAAATCGAGCCTTGCTTTCGACACAATATACGCAGAAGGACAGCGTCGATACGTCGAGAGTCTTTCAAGTTACGCCCGACAGTTTCTCGGACTGATGGAAAAGCCTGACGTTGATCAAATTGATGGGCTAAGTCCAGCGATCTCAATTGATCAAAAGTCGACCAGCAGAAACCCACGCAGTACCGTTGCGACAGTCACTGAAATTTATGATTATCTGCGCCTTTTGTATGCGCGTATTGGTGTTCCTCATTGTCCGATTTGTGGTAAGGAAGTCAGCCGCCGAACTCCAGAAGATATTGTGAATGAAATCATGAAGCTTACGGCTGGAGCTCGCTTAATGGTTTTAGCGCCGATTGCTAAAAGTAAGAAGGGTGAGTTCGCTCACGTTCCTGAACAGTATCGACGACTTGGCTATGCTCGTGTTCGTGTCGACGGTGTCGTCTACTCGCTGGACGAATTCCCTGATTTGGATAAAAAGTACAAACATGACATTGAATTAGTCGTTGACCGTATCGTCATGGCCGACGATGCTCGTGGTCGTGTTGCTCAGTCTGTCGAACAGGCTTTGGAGTTGGCTGATGGTGTCGTTGAGATTCTTGATGTTGACGCTGAGACGAGTCACCTATACAGCCAACGCTATGCGTGTATCGATCATCCTAACGAGGAAATTCCAGAACTTGAACCTCGTCTATTTAGTTTTAATGCCCCACAAGGTGCCTGTCCAGTTTGTACCGGGCTCGGTAGTCGTCTGGAGGTTGATCCGGAGCTTGTTTTCAACGCTAATCTGACTATCGCCGAAGGTGCAATTCGTCCGTATAACCGCGTGAACAGTGATGCGTGGTATATGAAACGGTTACAGGCGGTTGCTGACGAACATGGCTTTAGTTTGCGCGTTCCTGTAAAAGAGCTGTCTGACGATGATCTGCAAAAGGTTCTTTATGGGACTGGTGCGCAAAAATACCGGATTTCCCTTGGTGATGGGCGTGGCTACGATAGCACCTACGAAGGAGTCATTCCTGGCCTTGAGCGTCGTCATCGAGAAACTGACAGTGACTTTATGAAAAAAGACATCGAGCGGTTTATGCGTGATCGTCAATGCCATGCGTGTAAAGGTGCACGACTAAAGCCTGTCGTTCTCGCGGTGACGGTTCATGGATTAAACATTATGGATATTTGTACACTCGGGGTTGATGCTGCCCTCGATTTGTTTGAAAATAGCTTGAACTTGAATGATGAAGAGCAGTTTATTGCAACTCAAATTATGAAAGAAATCAAAGCCCGTCTCGGCTTTATGAGCAACGTTGGCCTTAATTATCTTGAGTTGGCACGGGCAGCAAACACGCTTTCTGGTGGTGAGGCGCAACGTATTCGTTTGGCGACGCAAATTGGTTCTGGTCTTCAAGGTGTCCTTTATGTACTCGACGAGCCATCAATTGGGCTGCACCAACGAGATAATGATCGTCTGATTGATACGTTGAAGCGCCTACGAGATTTAGGTAATACGGTTCTGGTTGTTGAACACGACGAAGATACAATTCGACAAGCTGACTATCTACTCGATATTGGTCCTGGCGCCGGTGTTAATGGTGGTCACGTGGTTGCTCATGGTACCCCAGAAGAGGTAAGTAAGCAGGCCGATAGTATCACGGGACGCTATCTATCGGGCGCGGAAAAAATTGACGTCCCAAAGAAGCGTCGACCGGTCCAAAAAGATCGCACACTTACTATAAAAGGTGCTCGTGAAAACAATCTTAAAAATATTGATGTGTCGATCCCACTTGGATTGATGACGGTTGTCAGCGGCGTGAGTGGTTCCGGTAAATCAACGCTCGTGAACGATATTCTTGCGAAAGAATTGTCAGCGCGTTTGCATCGGGCGCATGATGTTCCAGGTGCTCATGATTCTATCGAAGGTATTGAACAACTCGATAAGGTAATTGTGATTGATCAATCTGCAATTGGCCGAACACCACGATCGAACCCTGCGACTTACACTGGTGTGTTCACGCCGATTCGTGAGCTATTTGCGAGTACGCCTGAAGCTAATGTGCTTGGGTACAAAGCTGGCCGCTTTAGCTTTAATGTGAAGGGTGGACGTTGTGAGAACTGTCAGGGCGACGGCATGATCAAGATTGAAATGCATTTCCTGCCTGACGTCTATGTCACCTGTGACGTCTGTAAGGGCAAGCGCTATAACCGCGAAGCACTCGAGATTAAATATAAAGATGCAACGATTAGTGACGTCCTCGAGATGACAATCGAGCAAGCCGCCGGCTTCTTTGAGAACATTCCTTCGATTGCTCGGAAGCTCGATACGCTGGTCGAAGTTGGGCTTGGCTACATCAAACTCGGTCAGCCGGCAACGACGTTCAGTGGTGGTGAAGCACAGCGTATCAAACTTGCGTCAGAGTTGTCGCGACGATCAACTGGCAAGACACTGTATATTCTTGATGAACCAACGACTGGATTGCACAGTGCCGACGTAAAGCGATTGATTGCGATCCTTCAAGAGCTCGTCCAGGGTGGTAACAGCATGGTGATTATTGAACATAATCTTGATGTCATCAAAATCGCCGATCATCTTATTGATATGGGTCCTGAGGGTGGACTAGGAGGTGGAACGGTCGTTGCGACTGGAACGCCAGAAAAAATCGCTTCAACCAAAGACTCGTTTACCGGTAAATATCTAAAACCTCTTTTGTAATTTATTTCACAGAGTATTCTCAGGTGACTATGAGAATATAGTTGTACAACATTTCCGTAAAGGTATCCATCCAGAAAGGTAGGAGAGACATGGGAGATAAAATTACATTAGCACTTGCGAACCGCGAGTTGCATGGAAAGAAAGCCCGACAATTACGTCAACAAGGTATTGTGCCAGCAGTTGTGTATGGACCAGGTATGGAGCCGGTCAGCACACAAGCCGAGTATAACGATGTCGAGCGTGTATGGCGTCACGCAGGAAAGCACACGCCTGTTTATTTAACAGTAAATAGTAAAAAGCGTATTGCGATGATCAAGGACGTTGAACTCGATCCTGTTAAAGGTCGCCTTCGTCACGTGTCATTTCATGCAGTGAAAGCGAACGAGCCTGTTGTGGCAGAAGTGCCGATTCGTCTCGTTGGCGAAGGTGAGAGCGAAGCTGAACGAGCTGGGCTCGTTGTGTTACAGTCACTTGATCGACTTGAAGTCCGCGCCTTGCCGATGGATTTACCAGAAGCACTTGAAGTGTCGATTATACCTTTGAAAGAAGCTGGCGAGCAATTAACCGTTGGTGACATCGTGTTATCAGATGGCGTTGAGCTGGTTGATAATAAGTCAGGTCATGAAGAAGAAGGCGAAGATGCCCCTCAATTGACTGACTTAACTATTGCAACGGTATATGAACCAGCTGCGCTCCAAGCCGCTAACGAAGCCGCAGGTGGTGACGCAGAAGATGATGCTACCGAAGTTGGCGCTGATAACGGTGGTGATACCGATCAGACATCACAGGAAGAGGAAACTCGACCCGGTGGTAAAGGTCAGGATGAACCAAAGCAGTCAAATGTTGACGCTAATAAGTAGCTGTAATCGTTTTACAAAAGGAGTCCTCATGTAATGGACTCCTTTTTTTATTCTTCAATAAACCCACCGGCCTGATGATTCCACAGAGAAGCATAGACGCCACCTTGTGTGATCAACTCGGCATGCGTTCCATCTTCGATGATCGCTCCTTTATCCATGACAATAACACGGTCGAGCGTTGCGATAGTCGAGAGGCGATGAGCAACGACGATACTTGTGCGATTTCTCATTAATGTTGTCAGGGCTTTTTGAATGAGATGTTCACTTTCGCTGTCGAGTGCGCTGGTTGCTTCGTCGAGTATCAAAAGTGGTGCGTCTTTGAGGAGTGCCCGAGCAATAGCAACTCGTTGACGTTGACCACCTGATAACTTAACGCCTCGTTCACCAACGAGGGTCTCGAAGCCATCGCTGAGTGAACCAATAAACTCGTAGGCTTGTGCATCTTTTGTTGCCTTCAGGAGTTGCTTCTCGGTTGCATTCGGCTTTGCATAAGAAATATTTTCTTTCAGCGTTCGATGAAACAACAGCGGTTCCTGGGGAACGTAGGCAATAGCCTCGTGTAATGACCGTAAACTGACCGATGAAATGTCTTGCCCGTCAATTTTGATCGTTCCGCTTTGCGCTTCAGTCAAACGAAGAAGGAGTTTTGTCAGCGTTGTTTTTCCGGAACCACTGACACCAACAATGCCCACTTTTTGGCCAGCTGGAATGTGAAGCGAAAGGCCGTCGAACAGGGCATCCGCTTCGTCACCGGCATCACTGTGCCTGAACTTCAGATTTTCGATCGTGACATCACCGTGACTCGCTTTCAAACGTCGAGAGCTCGTGTCTTTAATTGCTACCGGCTCGGCAAGAATATCGAGCATTTCTTCAGTATCGCCGTTGATCTGATACAGGGTTCGCATCGTCGCATTGATATTGTTGACTTCCATCAAGAGGTTGAGTGTGTAAGTTATCAATAGATAGACAGCACCCGCATTGATGGCTTGTGATTGGACTGCCCATACGGCAACAACCAATGCTGCGATACGTGCGAATGCAATTGCTAACGATGTAATTGTGGTGGTTGTCATGACACCTTGGCGAACGTGGTTTTCGCGGGTGATAACAGTTTCGAGCGAGTGTCGTAATCGCTTGCGCTCTCGGGCTTCATTACTTTCAACTTTGACGGTCACCATATTGCTAATCGAATCAGACAAATGTCCCGACACTTCCGAATACGCTTTCGAGCGAGCTATTTGTCTTGGACGCATGAACTTTGTACCGTAATACGAAACAAACGTAAAGAGAATCACGAACAGTGACAAGATCACGGCCATTGGCCACGAAATAATACCAACACCAATCAAAGTAGCGATGATAGCGACGACCGCGAACATGACTTCGAAAACGATCATATTCCAGAATGAAAAGAATGCTGATGTCGTTTTGTTGACTTGAGAAACCAGTGATCCGGCAAAGCGATCATTGTGGAACTGCAAGGAATGGTTGGAGATGGCATCGTATGCCTCTTGGTTGACGTCCCGGCCACCTTTCATCTGGACTTCCCACATAGCGAAGAGATTAATTCGATAGCCGATAACGAAGCCGACGAGCTGAACGACTCCATAGCCTATTACGAGCCAGATTGAATTCTCGACAGTCGCGGAGCCTTGTTGAATAGCAGTGAGTAAGCCCGCAATAAATAGAGGGGCAATATAACGTTCGGCAATGATACTGATCGGGCCCACGATGAAGCTGGTCGCGACAAATTTTCGATATTTCATTGCATGTTTCCAATGGAAAGCGATGCTTTTCATAAGGCCACCACGTGACGAACCTGTTGATTGTTTTTTTGATTTTTCCATAATAATTCCTAAAGAGAAGATTGCTTTAATCCTATTATAACACTAGTCGGCATGGTATAATAACCTTTGATGCAAAAAATCCTTCTTTACTACAAGTTCACCCCTCTGGGCGATCCCGAGGCTGTTCGTTTATGGCAAAAAGCGCTATGCGAGCAACTTCACTTAAAAGGGCGTATCCTCGTATCGACCCAAGGTATCAATGGGACTGTTGGTGGTGATATCGATGATTTGAAAAAATATATCAAAGCGACAAAAGAGCTTGCTGGATTTAAGGATATTGTCTTTAAATGGAGTGACGGAAGTAAAGATGACTTCCCGCGCCTGAGCGTCAAAAACCGACGCGAATTAGTTGGGTTCCAAAACAGTGATGAAGAATTTGACGTCGACGAAAACGGCGTGGTCGGTGGCGGTGTTCACTTAAAGCCTCAGCAGGTTCACGAGTTGATTGAAAAGTATGGTGACGATGTTGTCTTTTTTGATGGTCGAAACGAACACGAAGCGAAAATAGGTAAATTCAAGAACGCTGTTGTTCCAAATACGAATACGTCACGTGACTTTATTGCTGAGCTGGAAAGTGATAAATACGATGACATCAAAGATAAAAAGATTGTCACGTACTGCACAGGTGGTATTCGCTGTGAAGTTATTTCGGCAATGATGAAAAAACGCGGCTTCAATGATGTGTATCAAATCGATGGTGGGATCGTCAAATACGGCGAAGCCTATGGTGACGATGGTCTATGGGAAGGAAGCTTACGCGTGTTTGATAACCGTATGACCGTCGAATTTTCTGATCACGCCAAAACAATAGGTGAATGTACGCATTGTGGTGGGAATACAAGTAATTTTGAAAACTGTGCCTACGCCAACTGTAACGATCTCGTTTTGATATGCGAGAGCTGCAAATCCGACCCATCGTTGCTGTATCATACTGAATTATGTCGTCAGACGGCGACACGTCTACAGGCTGTGTAACTAGCCATGAATGCGCAACTTGAAGCGAAACTAAAGACGCTTCCTCGTTCGCCTGGTGTTTATTTTCATAAATCGAAAACGGGTGAAATTATCTATGTCGGTAAAGCGGCGCTGCTTCGCAACCGCGTTCGTCAATATTTTCAAAGTACGAAAGATATGGACGTAAAAACACGAGCTCTCGTCGCTGAAATTGAAGATACCGATTGGGTCGAAACGGAAAGTGAACTTGATGCTTTGTTCCTTGAATCGGAAATGGTCAAGCGGTATATGCCTCGATTCAACATTCTATTGAGGGATGACAAGTCGCAAACATTCATTCGCATTGATATGAAAAGTGAGTGGCCGACTGTCTCGTTCACGCGCAATCCCATTGATGATAACGCGACCTATTTTGGTCCGTATTACAGCGGCGTCGCTATCAAGAAAGCGCTGCGTTTTTTGCGTCGAGCATTTCCTTACTTTACGAAACCACCAAAAGAAAACGGCCGTGTTGACCTCGATGCACATATTGGATTAAGTCCGAAGCCTGGGACGACAAGTGCCGAGTATAAAACGTCTCTTCGGCAGTTGATTCGCTATATCGAAGGTGGCCGCAAAGTAATCATTAAAGATCTCGAAAAGCAAATGAAGCAAGCGGCTGCTGCGCATGATTTTGAACAAGCAGCATCACTACGCAACCGGATTGCTGATCTGACCTCGCTACAGCACAAGATAATGTTCGGAGACAGAGAATTCCTCGATATCAGCAAGGATAAAGCATTAATTGATCTGGTGGAACTATTTGGACTGAGGAAAATTCCTGCTCGCATTGAAGGGTACGATATCAGTCATATGGGTGGCAAGAATGTTGTAGCGAGCATGGTCGTATTTACGAACGGTGTAAGTGACCGATCAAACTATCGCAAGTTCAAGACGCGAATCGAACGCAATGACGACTACGCTAACTTGCACGAAGTATTGACCCGACGATTGAGCGAGAAAAACATCAAAGCTTGGGGCATTCCTGATTTGCTTTTGATCGATGGTGGTAAAGGCCAGCTCGATGCGGCCATCCGGGCACGAGATGAAATGGGGATGATCATGCCAGTGATCAGTATTGCGAAGCGTGAAGAAGAAGTTATTGTACATCCCGAAAAATCTGCTATATCAATGGACGTGTTGAACGATTTTTTAGCCGGTCGCCGTTATGAATCCGGTATCAGCGTGACGAGAACCGGCGAATACGTGACGATTAACTTGCATACCGGCCAAACGAATGCATCTGGCCACTCTAAAAATTTACGAGGCAGTCTGACGGCTGGTCCAGCACGCTATAGTCACGTGACAAAGCTGTTCCAGCGTATCAGGGACGAATCACACCGTTTTGCTATTAGCTATCACTCCGTTCTGAAACGAGGGGCACAAACGAAAAGTACACTAGAAGATATACCTGGTGTGGGACCGGCGACCCGTAAAGCACTTATAAAGAAGTTTGGAAGTACGCGGGCGATAGGGCTGGCTTCTGAAGATGACATCGCTGCCATTGTCGGTCAGAAAAAAGCCCAACTTGTCAAACAATTCTTTTCATCAACACTGTAGTGCTTATGCTAAAATAAAGTCATATGAATCGCCTCTTCGCACACTCGTCAAAAGGTTTCACTATGGTTGAGCTGGCGGTCGTCATCATGATTATTGGTATTCTGGCTGCCGTAGCAATTATTGGCTATGGCTCATGGCGAGAAGGTGTTGCAAAGCAGGAAGTTCAGAACGATTTAACTGCCGCAGCTGCTGCTATGGATGATGCGCGAAATTTTGGGACTGGCTATCCAAATGTCTTGCCGGATACATTTAATGCATCGAAGAATGTGACCGTCACCTTCATTCGTGGTACGTCTCGATCATTTTGTATTTATGGTGTCAGTAAAGAATATAGCTCAATTAAGTATCATATAGATACGACTGAAAAAAGAGACCCTCAAACCGGAAGCTGCTGATACACTGTAAGAATGATATCTAGCAAAGAATTCGGCGATAGACGAGAAGCGTTACAAAAAGCGGTTGACGCAGCGCCAGTCTTTATCGCAGCTAACGATGCTGTTCAGGACGATAGGGATTCGTCACGATTTCGTCAGGAAGCAAATTTTTTCTATTTGACCGGTATTGATGAACCCGGCTGGGTAGTTGCTATAGATGCGATGGAAACAGTATTGTTCGCGCCAAGCGTGAGCGACACGCACGCATTATTCGATGGATCAGTATCATGGGATGACATTCGTCGTACGAGTGGTATTGCAACAATTTTACCGATGTCTCAGTTTGATGATTTTGTTGCACAAATGGCAGTATCGCACTCGAAAGTAACCACCCTTTTGGACGATCCGCAAAAAGACTATTATGATTTCGCTCTTAACCAAGCCCCGCTCCGACTACAACAATCTTTGGGAGACAAATTTGAGACAGTCGTTGATTGTCGCCGTAGTTTAGCGAGATTGCGGGCTATCAAATCACCGGCAGAGATTAGCTTAATAGAGCAGGCAGTTGCAATTACGACGACGTCTTTTGAAGCAATTAAGCAGTCATTGCCAGCCATCACCTATGAGTATGAGATCGATGCACAGCTGTCGTATGACTTTCGTCATAGCGGGTCAGCGGGTCATGCTTATGCGCCGATTGTTGCGGCGGGTGGCAATGCTT
>CAJYIP010000043.1 GCA_913775275.1 Patescibacteria group bacterium
GGGGTTCGTTGATAGTCATGACGAAGTTCTCGACATGGTCGGCGGCATGGTGCAGGCGACGTTGCGCACTGTCTACGAGAAACATGCCGATGACCTCCGCTCACTCAATGCTCCTCAACTACGCCTCGCTGACGATGGATCGATTCCGCGCTTTACGATCGCTCAAATCCATGAGCTTTATACTAAAGCGACCGGTACTGATACGATGAATGAAAAAGATCTCATTCCGGATGAGGAACGATTTATCGCTGAATACGCATTAAAAAATAATGGCAGTGACCTTGTATATGCAACTGATTTTCCGGCCGAAGCGGGGAAATTTTATCACAAATTCAAAGATGATGGCACTGTTGCATGGGCGGATCTCTTATACCGTGGTCTGGAAATTGCCACTGTTCCCCTCCGGGAGAATAACTATGAGAAAATGATCGAACAGATGACTGCGGCAGGCCTCGATGTCACTCACGAAGGCTTCAAATACTATCTTCAGGCATTCAAATATGGTCTTCCGCAACACGGTGGTTGTGGTCTTGGTATTGATCGTATTGTTCAGAAGACTATCGGCCTAGCGAACGTCAAAGAGGCGACGTTATTTCCGCGTGATATTAACCGCCTGACACCGTAATATGCAATATCGCGATTTTTTTGAAGTTCATTTTACTATTTCAACCAAGATAGCAATCTTCACACAAGACAAAGGCTCTGTTTTGGTGATGAAGTACAAAAAAGGTACCTACGGATTACCGGGTGGACATATGGAAAAAGGAGAAGATCCGGATCTGACGCTTGAGCGTGAGTTGATGGAGGAGCTGGGTATCTCGCTAGATTCATATGAGCGACGCGATTTTTTCTTCAGAAATAGCAAGAAGCGTTCCATGATATTGGCCTATACTGCTATAGCACCTAAGACATTTGTGATGAATCCGCCTCATCCTGATAAAGAACACGGCGTCTGGATGACACGCCCTGAAGTCGAATCGTGTGCAACGTTGTCGACCGCCTACAAGGCATTTATCCTTGCGCAATGGTAAATAATTGGAGAAATAGTCATGGATCAACAGCCACAACCGCATCCACATTATGCTAACGACCCACTCGTTATGACGGTCGTCGATACAGGCAATCCGCCCGCAAAGCATTTTTTGATCGCGTTCTTTTTCAGTTTTATGTGGGGCACGTTCGGAGTTGATCGTTTCTATCTTGGGTATATTGGTAGTGGAATGATGAAGCTCGTCACATTGGGTGGATTTGGCATATGGACTGCCGTTGATTTGATTACGATTATGAATGGTGCGATGCGCGATAAATGGGACCGTCCACTTGTCGAGGCAGAGAAGTATCGACTATTTGCGCGAAAAGTAGTCCGACGCTTCTCGTACATTGTTGCTATCGCCCTACTTTTACTGATCGTTGCGTCATCTATTGCACTGTATTATTTAGTGACGTTTGTCATGAATGGTGGACTACAATCACTTGTGCCTGGGTTGCCGCCAGAGCTTATGAACGGTATTCAGGGTTCATCTACAACCCCGTCTTTTTAAATGACCTCTTCGATTGAAGGCATATTGTCGAGTGAGCGCCATATGTACCAGCTTGCGACGGATTGGTAAGGTGACCATTTGTTTATCTCTGAGAGATCAGTAATTTCTTCCGGGGAAGGTATTTCTTCAAAACCATACAGCTTTTTGATCCCATTTTTAATACCTAAGTCTCCGACAGGAAGGACATCCAGACGACCCATACAGAACATCAGGAACATATGGACCGTCCAGACGCCGACGCCCTTGATTTGTGTCAACTCGGCGATTATCTGGTCATTAGTCTTGTTAGGGAGTTCATCGAACGCAATGACATGTGTCAGTACTTTATTGGCAAGATCTCGTATGTACGTCGCTTTTTGTCGAGACAGTCCGGCCGTTCGATAGGTTTCGATATCGAGCGTGACTATATCGGTTGGTGATGGAAACCCCGTCCCAGGAAAGAGATCCAAGAAGCGTTTGACTATAGCTGCCGCCGCCTTAACGCTAAGCTGTTGAGAGATAATATTTTCGACAAGCGCTTGATAGTAATGTGTGTGCGGTTGAAATGTGGCAATACCGTACTGCTCAACAATGGGAGATAATATAGCGTCTGTACGAGAAAGATACCGCGCTGCTTCGTGTAAGGTTGTTTGTGACGCAAGAGGCATCATTAATTGTTTTGGAACCAGTCGGCATACGAACGACGGGCTTTAATAACTTTTGGCGTGATAACGACCGAGCAATATCCGTTACCAGGATTGTTTGCAAAATAGTCCTGATGATAGGCCTCGGCATCGTAGAACGTATCAAGCTTCTCAATTTCTGTCACGATTGGCGTATCCCATTTTTGTTGAGCTCGATTGCGGGCAGATTCAAAAGCGTCCTTCTGGTTGTCATCGACATAGTACATGCCTGAACGGTATTGTGTACCGACGTCTGCACCTTGACGGTTGAGTGTCGTTGGGTCATGGATAAGGAAGAAGATATCTAGAACGATATCGGAGGGAATGACCGTTTCGTCAAAAGTAATTTTTACTGCTTCTGTGTGACCGGTCTCACCAGTACAAACGTATTCATAGGTAGGATTGGTGGTTTGCCCTGCGGTATAGCCGCTAACTACTGCTTGGACACCTTTTATATTGCGATAGACGGCGTCTAAGCACCAAAAACATCCACCGGCTAAAACATATGTCGTCATATACCTATTATATCGTGCTAGGTATAATAATGGAGTGAATTACGAAGAATTTAAAGAACTAGTCTGGGAGAAAGGTCGCGAATTGTATCGAGACATGCCCTGGCGACAGGATACGCGACCGTACTATGTTCTTGTCAGTGAATTAATGCTTCAGCAGACACAGGTTGATAGAGTTATTCCGAAGTTCAATGCTTTTATCGCTGCATTCCCTTCTATCGACAAGCTAGCAAGTGCATCACTATCTGATGTGCTGACTTTATGGAATGGTCTCGGCTATAACAGACGAGCAAAATTCTTGCATATGGCCGCTCAGGCAATTGTCCAAAGGCATGGCGGGGTAGTACCAAGTGATACGAAAGAGTTGGTTGACTTACCTGGCGTAGGGCCAAACACGGCCGGGGCAATACGAGCCTATGGCTTTAATCTTCCTGCTCACTTCATTGAGACCAACGTGCGAACTGTGTACTTTTATCATTTGTTTCAGGATCAAACTGACGTCAGTGATAAAGAATTACTTCATATTGTCGAGGAAACGGCCGATCGCGAGCATCCTCGAGAATGGCATTGGGCCTTGATGGATTATGGAACGTTTCTGAAAAAGAATGGAGCGGGCGGTTTAAGCAAAAGTAAGCATTACAAAAAGCAGTCAATGTTGAAGGGAAGCCTGCGTGAAGTTCGGGGTATGATTCTACGCGAATTAACGGCTGATGATGCTGAAATCGGAGCGTTGAAAGGACGAATGCCAGCGGATGAACGATTCGAGGTGGCTGTAGAAAGTCTGATTAGCGATGGGCTGATTACCAAAAAGCAGCATATCTTACGATTAAGTGAGTAAGGTATAATAAGGCACGTATGAAACAGTTCAGCCGACTATGTATCCTGATTGCTGCAGCCATTGTTATGGTGGCAGCTGTGCCTGTACATGCGCAGTCGAGTACACTGAATGACGATCAGCGCGATCGTATCACGGCGAACTGTTTGACGATCAAAAATACACTTTCGCAACTACGTGCGAGTGACGCTCTTCTTCGAGTGAACCGTGGGCAGGTGTATGAGGCAATGAAGACACGCATCATGGATCGCTTCAATGCTCGGCTATCTAATAATGGTCTCGACAGTCGAGGCCTGAGTTCGCTTGCGAAAACGTATGACGATCGGTTGACGATATTTCGAACTCATTATGACGAATATGCTCGCCAGTTAGATAGCGCAATCAGAATTGACTGTGCACGTGATCCAGATGGATTTCATCTGGCTATTGCCAATGCTCGCAGCAAGCGGACGGTTATTCACGAGGACGTCAAGCGCTTGCACGTATTGATCGATGATTATCGCTCTTCTGTGATCGATTTTAAAACTAATTTTCAGAGAGTATCACAGGATTAACATGCCAAACGATGAAGATATCATACCAGCCACCAAGCCAGAATCATTTTGGCGTGACCATCGATTTCTATTATTGATCATTGTGACTGTCATTATATCTATCGGACTCGTTTCGGTCAGTCTTTTTATCTATAACGTCAGTGGATCGGCTCAACTTGATCTTAGTCGACCGGGTTTTCAATCGGTGAGCAGCAAGGTTGAGCGTAACAAGCAAACTCAGGAGTTTAGCACAACTGGTACCGTGACGACTGAAACGATCGATGACTTTGTAAAACAGTATGATGAGCAGGCCTCACGTGCAAAGGCAGTCGATGCTTTCAACGGAGACCCGCTCAATCCCGATGCCCTCGAGTTTACTGATATATCGGCCAATCCCTAAGCCCATCAAGGATGAAGGCTCGCTCAGCTAGTGGACGAGCACAACTACTGTAATGATTACGGGTTGGACGTTCCTGGCCTTGATAGGTCGGTAGGGCGGTTTCGAGCTGATATTTCAGACGAGCTTCAGGACTACCGATCGAACCATTTACCCTGTTTTCGAGCACAAGCCGTCTGACATCGCGACCAATGCTGGTTGCGCGAGACGTCGGTACTTCAAAGTGAAGCTGGCGAATATCCTGCAGATCGGGACTACCCGCTACAATACCTTCAACAATAATAAGCGGGCGAAGCACGACTGGATCATCAATCACTGTTTCTTCGCTGGCAAAATCGAAATGACGATGATGGATCGTTTCACCGTTCAGAAGTCTTGCGATGTCACTCGCCATCAATTCCGTATCATAGACGCGTTCATCGTCCCAGTTTTCCCATGGAGCGCCGTATGTTTCTTCGAGATGTATTCTACCTTTGTGATAATCATCGGTTGAAAGGATAGTCGGTTTAAATTCTGGGCCAAAGTGTTCTTCGAGTTGACGAGAAAGTTCAGCCACGACACTACTTTTACCCGAACCGGACATACCCGAAATACCGGTGACGATATGCTTGTATCCAAGTCGATAATGGGTAAGTATGTCATGGGCGACGCGGCGTACGAAAACATCGAGCGTTTCTGGTGTTGTGTTGTCACGTTCCGACTTGATGTCACGAAGTGTGTGAGCGAGGGTTTCATTGAGAAATAATGGATCTCCAGTGACATCGACCAGTTCACTTGTCAGAGCTTGTATGTATGCAGGGTAGGGATCGTCTCTTTGCTCTATCTCAGCAAGAGGACTATCAAGCTTTTCTATGTAATCGATCGTAAAGCCTGGGTATGGTTCGGCTCGAAGCTTTTTGATCGACGCGAGATCTGGCTGGCTGGCGTAATAGTCGTACGTTTCAGCAGAAATTGCAGTTTCGACTTCCAAGCGCTCTAATTGACCATCGACTATGTTTCCCTCGTCTTTCAAAGTCGCAGTATACTCTGTTCCATGTGCCGTATGTTTTGCACGAACACGAAGGCTGAACTCGTCTTGGGGATTGCTAAGATATATTTGTTCGATTGGGACGGCGCCAGCACGAAATCCTTCGAGGAGCTCGGGTGAGGATGCGATAAACTTACGTTCGCTTTCTCGTCGTTTGAGAAACTCGGGGTGCTGTCTCATTAACTCAATATTATTTTGTGTCATATATTTTTCAACTGAACTCATCGTCGTAGGTCCTTTCATATAACTGATGACATATTCACGATACCTGCTTATACTGATACTGAATAGAAAGTAAAATTTGAGTCAAAAATGTTTGAGCAAGTTGTTATAAAACACCATATTCAAAAACATATTATAACGACGCTCATGTATGTAGAGACGGCTCGATTTCGAGATTTGAAACCACCAAAAGTTGATACCAATCTTTTTACGTATCATTTAAAACTGATGGTAAGGAGTGGCTTGGTTCAAAAAAAGGACGACGGCTATAGCTTAACGACAATCGGCATGTCATATGTTGACAGAGTGAGTACTGAAAAAAAGGTCGTCAGGACGCAACCGAAGATAATTACGATGTTGGTTGTTCAGAACAGTGATGGTGATATATTACTCCAGCGTCGATCAAAACAACCCTATATTAACGAGTGGACGCTTCCTTATGGCAAGGTGCACGTAGATGACATGACAGTGCGCGATGCGGCGGTTCGCGAATCGGCTGAGAAATTGGGTCTGAAGGATGCGGCGATTGAGCATGCCGGAGATTGTTATATACGAGTCTTAGCTGCAGAGGAATTATTATCGACAACGCTCGCTCACGTGTTTCGCCTCTATGATGACACGGTCAATGTAAGTGAGACACTTCAGTGGATCCAACCTCATAAAATTACTAGTTTGCGATTAGCGCCGGCTGTTGAAGAAGTGATGACAAGAACTTTCTTTAAAGATCCGTTTTACTTTGAAGAGTTCACTGTTCAGAGAGACTAAAGCGCGAGGCGTTGTCGCACCCATCCGTCGATTGAACCTGCTCCCATACATAGCACAAGCGCTCCGCGGGCTCGTGCAGACTCGATCTCGGACCAGAGTGTGTCGTCAAGTTCACTCAGAGTAATACTTTCTTTATTTGTCAGATGGGCTGTGAGTTCTATAGGTAGGAGGATAGGCAGTTCCGGATCTTCCCGTGAAAGATAGGTTGGCAACCAATACGTTTGGCTCGCTGCTTCAAACTGATTGGTATAATCATTCTTTATTTCGTGTTGGCGCCGATTTTGATGGGGTTGATACACGAGGACGACATCATCCGACAGCTCTCGAGCCATTTGTAGCGTCGCACTGATTTCGCTCGGATGATGACCGTAATCACTGAATAGATTATCGGCAAGCTTTTCGAATCGTCGGTCTGTACCTGGAAAAGATTCTATGGCGCGACGTGTTTGGACGCTATCGGAGGAGATGTTGAGATATTCAATCGCCTTAGCAACCAAAGTCGCATTGCGTCGATTGTGCGCCCCCGCAATTCGCACATCTAATGCTTCGCCCTCCTGGAGAAGCCATTCTGATGTCGAAGGAACAAGGTTGATGTTTTCGGCGTCGTCAGACCATAGGATGGTATGGTCTGACTGATTGATAAACTGACGGAACGCCTGTGAATAATCTGCCTTGGTCGGATACGTGTCCGGGTGGTCGTAGTCAATGGACGTGACGAGTGATAGTGTTGGATGAAAATGTAAGAAGTTGCGATCGAATTCGTCACACTCATAAACGAAGAAACGACTACCTTGGATATATGCACCGCTTGGTCCAAAAGAGACCGTCGTACCGATTGAGTAGCTGACGGCTTCTCCAAGTTGCTGGAGAGCCCATACAAGCATACCTGTCGTTGTCGTTTTACCATGACTGCCGGAGACGGCGATAAGAGACAGCCCTTTTTGCTTGATTAAAACCGCAAGTAACTCATCGCGTTTGGCCGTTTTGATGCCGAG
>CAJYIP010000044.1 GCA_913775275.1 Patescibacteria group bacterium
TGGTGGCGGCGGCAATCGTCGCCAAGCAGCTCAGCGTGGCCGAGATGTTGAAGTAAGCCTCCAACTAACATTCGAAGAAGCTATTTTCGGTCTCGAACATACTATAGAGCTTGATCTCGATGCACAATGTACTCATTGTAAAGGCACGACTGTCGAGCCTGGACATGATATGAAGACGTGTCCAGTTTGTAAGGGTGCCGGACAGCAAACTCGTGTCATGAACACTATGTTTGGACCGATCCAACAAGCAGTAACCTGCGAAGAATGCCAGGGGCGTGGTAAAATTCCTGAAAAAGTCTGTACCGTTTGTCGTGGCAAAGGAACCGAGCGCCGTAAACAATCGGTCAATCTGAAAGTACCAGCGGGCATTGATGATGGTGCGACAATCCGCCTAAGCGGTCGCGGCGAAGCAATCGGGCAGGGTGAAACAGGCGACTTATACGTTCATATTCGGGTCAAAGCCGATAAACATTTCACTCGTGAAGGGGATATCATTCTGTCTGAAGAGCACGTTAGTATGGTTGATGCGGCTCTCGGTACTGAAATCAACGTTCGTACTGTCGATGGAATGGTCACAATGAAAGTTCCGGCTGGAACTCAATCGGGTACAGATTTTAAATTATCAAACCACGGTGTCCCTCATTTGCGAAGTGACAAACGCGGCCCACATATCGTAACAGTTATTGTCGATACGCCGACGAAGCTGTCGAAGAAGCAACGCACGTTACTTGCTGATTTCTAAGAAATAACAACTTAGATGAATAATCAAGAAAAGTTTAAAAATAAAAATGATAGAACAGACGCCCACCCATGGTTTTGAAAATCATCAATCCGATGATTCGTTTGAATTACTCTTAACCCATGAGCCAAAGATATTATCATTGTTCGTTCCTGATAATGCCACGGAACAAAAACGAGCTTTCTTAGAAACAAGATCACAAAAGGGTTGACGAAACGCTTTTAGAGAATTTAAATGTCATCATGACATGGCATATAAAGCCCGCTTGCCCAGACCATCTTACCCAAATGTTTCGAGTATCTGTGGCGGCCCATCAAAGTGGTTATGACGAGCTCATACCATATGAATACACTAAAAAGTTTGATGATAGGTATACGGTTTCAGAAGTTAATGAGCGGGTATTCGTTCAAAAATACATTGACACTTTTAATGATCCTGAATGGAAAATATGGGTTGCAGAAAGTGATAGCAAAGTTGTCGGCTACACATTACTAAAATATGCGAAGGACGGTTCTGCCATACTTAAAGGATTGTTTGTCCATCCCGATTGGCAGAGGCGGGGAGTAGGACGTGTCTTATTTGAAAAATCATTAAAAGAACATGATGATCGATTAGTCCAACTTACCGTTATAAAAAACAATGTGAAAGCAATCCGTCTCTATACTGCACATGGTTTCAAATTTAGTGCAAACACGACTTCATTTTTCGGTGCAGAGCAAATTATTATGCTACGCCAACCGGTCGATAAGTATTGACTTTATGCTTAAAATCTGATAAAGTATTAATGATTAATAAACAAATATATTGTTTAGTTGACTGGGGTGTGTAAGTACGTGCTCAGAAAGGAATATTATGCTTGCTGTCGATGATCCATCTGCGACGTATAAATTACTGCGTAAAGAGTTTGAGCGTAGAGGCTATGCATTCGAAGAGTTTCATATCCAGGATAAACACTACGTCCGTTTCACCAGTCCTGATAATAAATCATGGTTAACACGTGCGGAAAGAATCTCCTATCCTATGAACGATGCTGTCGTTGATGCGATAGCAACGTACAAATCTTTGAGTTACGACTTTGCGCGGCGTTTTGGTATGAATGTACCGGAAACCATTGCCGTAAAGAAGAACGAATCTCCTGACGTCGAGGCTATTGAGCACCTTCTTCAGACGCATGCATCTGTAATTGTGAAGCCGGAAGACTCATCATTGTCAAAGGGGCTAACGATAAATTTACGCGACGTTTCGGCCGTGATCAAGGCGATTCAGTATGCTCATTCTTACTCCGACGCTGCTCTTATTCAACAACAGGTGAAGGGTGAAGAAATTCGCTTCGTAGTATTAGATGGCGTTATTCGTTCAGCGATACTTCGAGAAACAGCTGGTGTTATGGGCGATGGGAGTTTGACTATGGACGAGCTGATAAAAAAGGAGAATAGCCTTCGTGAAAATCTTTCGTTTGAGTACGTCGGGTACCCTCAGTTAACTGCCAATATAATTACAAAACAATACGACCCTACCTATATCGTCCCCAAGGGGGAGAGAGTGTCGCTTGCTAGTTCTACTATGATAAAGGGCGGTGCTTCGATCTACGACGTGTTGACTGAAGTGCACAATTCCTATCTGGAAATTGTTACCCATTTTGCACAGTCAATCGGTGCAGGATTTATTGTAATTGATATGTTTATTGAAGATTACAAGGCCGCATTAACAGATACGAATGCATACTTAATTGAAATTAATAAAGCTCCGGTTGTAAAGTTGTTTTATGGAACTCGAGATGGTCGCGTATTTGATGCAGTTCCAATGATTGTTGATGCAATCCACAATCATTTGCACAAAGCATAAGTATATTGACATAAAAAACTTTTTGTATTATAATAGGTTGTATTAATGGAGAGATGAAGTGAAGCATATATTCGTTAGACCAGTGATAGGAACACTTGATTTTGTCTCATTTCCTGAGTTTGGGGTTCCAAGTACACTTGCAAAAATTGATACCGGCGCTTTTTCTGGTGCTCTTCATTGTACTGACATAAAGTTGGTTAATGTAGATGGTGAAAAAGTGCTCCATTTTACGCCTCTCGGCATAAAGAAATACGCCTCGCAGACAACTGATTATCGTGCGAGATACGTCCGAAGTTCTAGCGGGCATCGGGTTAAACGATATATCATTGATACAGCCGTTGAATGGAACAAAAAGAAATATACAATATCAATAGGTTTAACCGATCGAAAAAAGATGAAGCGAGAAATTCTCATAGGAAGACACTTTCTCCAAGAGCATAATATAAAAGTTGATACTCGAATAAACCAAGATCTTGATGATGAAAGAGAGTTAATACGATGAAAATTGCAATCCTATCGAACGGTCCAGGAAACTACTCGACAAAGCGACTGAAAGAAGAAGCGCTTGCTCGTGGTCATGAAGTTCAAATTATTAAATATCGTGATTGCTATGCGTCAATTGAACAAAACAAACCAACGGTCAGTTACAAAGGTGAAGACCTCGGTAAGTACGATGCGATGATCCCTCGAATTGCGGCAAATATGACTCGTTATGGCACGGCAATTGTCCGACAGCTTGAAACACAGGGTGTATACACGCCATCAAGTTCGATCGCAATCAGTCGTTCGCGCGATAAGCTTCGAAGTCTTCAACTACTTGCGAAGGCTGGTGTTGGTATTCCGAAAACTATTTTCTCTCGTAACTCGACCGACATCGATGACTTAATCGAGAAAATTGGCGGAACACCAATCATTATTAAACTTGCTCGCGGTACTCACGGTAACGGCGTTGTTTTGGCTGAAACGAAAAAAGCAGCCAAGTCGGTTCTCCAGGCTTTTTACCTTACGAACGAAGACGGAACGAATGTTTTGCTGCAAGAATTTGTCAAAGAGTCAGCTGGCACCGACATTCGTGCATTCGTTGTCGGTAATCGAGTCGTTGCGAGTATGAAACGTCAAAGCCTTGACGATGACTTCCGTTCAAACCTCCACAAAGGTGGTGAAGGAACCAAGATCAAGTTAACGGATGAAGAGACGAAAATGGCGATTAAAGCAGCTAAGTCTATGGGCTTGAGTATTGCCGGTGTCGACCTGATGCGTAGCGAGCGTGGTCCATTGATCCTTGAAGTGAACGCAAGTCCTGGTTTTGGTATTGAAAAGGTAACTGGCCGCAACATCGCAGCAGCTATCATCGACTATGTCGAACGTAACGCAAAGCGCGGCAGCAAAAAAGACCGCGTCGGTGCCTAGTCGTACTGATCTGATACAATAGTGCTCATGGTAGCAGCACGCCGTATACGAGACATACCTATCTCTTTTATTGCAACGATTACGCTAGTATGCGTATTGATTATTGCAGCAATAGCAATAACGCGCGAAGCTCTGAAAACAGAAGTGAATATAAATGGTGCGGTCTATCATGTCGCGGTTGCAGTATCGCCAGATACCCGTTACAAAGGTCTTTCTGGCGTACAGTCGCTAGGCGGGGATGGTGGATTGTTAATGGTATATCCAACAGACGGGTTGCATGGCATTGTGATGCGTGGAATGAAAGTACACCTTGATATTATGTGGCTTGATCAAACGAAGACTGTCATTCATGTCGTGAAGGATGCTTCACCCGAAACGGGCGAAGATCTTGTATATGTGCCGCCAAAAGAAGCACGGTACGTGATGGAGGTGCCAGCTGGATCAACAACCGAACGTGGGATAAAAGCTGGTGATAAAGCGACATTTAAAATAACGGGGGCAGTACGATGATTGTTATAGGGATTTTTGTAGCATTAGCGATAACATTATTTCTCGCAGCGTTTTTAACGAAGAGACGGTTTGGTCTGCTGGGCCTTGCTCTAGCTGCTGGCGCGACACTCAGTACGATGTGGCAACAGGACGCCGGCTACGTTGTCGCGACACTTGGGGTTATTGATGATCCGACGATTGCGAGTGCCGTTTCACTGTCAGCCGTCGTTCTGCTACCAGCTATATTGTTGCTCTTCCATGGATATAGTTATAAATCGATGGTTGGCCGACTGATTGGTGCGTCGCTTTTTACTCTTCTCGCACTAGCTTTTCTTGTCGAACCGATTGGCCGCGCATTACCGCTCGAAGGTTTTGCTTCGTCTGTTTACGATTTTATTAATGCAAACAAAGAACTGATCATCAGCGGTGGTTTGATTATCGCTGTAGTTGATTTATTCTTCACGAAACCTGCGTCTCACCATGAAAAAGAGAAGCACAAAGGACATCATTAGTTCATACCCGATTGACAATACACCTCTGTTTGGGTATACTTTTCAAAGCACGGGTCCGTAGCTCAGCTGGTTAGAGCACCTGCCTTTTAAGCAGGGTGTCATGGGTTCAAGCCCCATCGGACCCTCCAAAGAAGCGCACTCACGATCGTGGGTGCATTTCTTTGGAGAAGCGTATGTGTTGGCCGTACCGCTCGTGAAAGCGTATGGAGCTATCGCCTCGGCGATTTACCAACACACTCACCCTGTCCTATAAAAGGCATCCCTAAATCGCTACCAGGGGTGTTTTTTATTTGGT
>CAJYIP010000045.1 GCA_913775275.1 Patescibacteria group bacterium
GTTCGAGCTAGGTGTAAAAACGCTGACGCAGACGATCCGCCTGGCAATACAAACGAGTTAAGCGGTTGAAGCTCGGCATTTAAACCATCAATCGTGTGCTCCAGCCAATCTACTTGCGACTGTGTGATCCGTAGTGATTGCCTTTCGTCCTCCTGGACGGGCGTGCAGAGGTCTGCTCCTAAATCAAACAGGTCATTTTGGATGCGACGAAGGATATCATCAGCGATTTCCGAGGCATATAGTCTCGCAAGGCCGATTGCGGAATTGACTTCATCAACCGAGCCATATGCCTCCACACGCGGATCATGTTTAGGTACTCTATCTCCGTTGCCAAGGCTCGTGTCACCTGTATCTCCGCCTCGAGTGTAAATCTTCGTTAACTTTACCATAGAGCTGCCTTAAAATTTGATTTGCGTTAAGTATGCTTGAGCTTTCGTTCTTCTCGTTGTGAACCGGAAGGCGTGTCTACCTTACGCATCATCAACCATTCAAACAGAAAGCGCGCCGACAGGTGGGCTGCAGTATCGGAAGACTCTAGGGTGGGGTTCACCTCCATGATATCGAGTGCGACAACAGGATACTCTTGAAGGATTGAGGGAATTGACATGAATTCTGCTGACGTAATCCCTCCGACAGTAGTGTGCCCAGTCCCGCACGTCGTCGCGACGTCGCAAACGTCAATATCAACGGAGACATAAAGGGAATCGCACTTCTCCATGGTAGTGTTCAGCGCCGATCTGAGAGATTGCGCGAAGCCGACACGCCTGATTTTCCACATCGGCTCGATAGTCATGCCTGCTTCCAGTAAAGCGTCGTACTGGGTAGCAGACGTGAAGTCCCCAACCCCCACAAAAGACATTGCGGAAGGGTCGAAACCTGAAATCTCGGAGATTCGGCGTGAGTTAGAACCGTGGTAATACTCGCCGTGCAAGGCGGAGCTCGATCCGAAATCAAAGTGGTTGTCGATGTGAACATAACCCAGTCGGGAGTTCTCCCGGTTCGCACGGGATGCAGCAAATACACCAACAAATATCGGATAAGTCAGCATATGCTCACCGCCGAGAGTGACGATCCTTTTTGCGGTTTTTGCTAAATGAAAAATTTCAGACGCAGTGGCTTGTACCTGTTTGATAGGGTTTGTAGGAAATACGTGCAGATCGCCTACATCAGCAGCATTGCTCTTTTTAAGTTCATATAATTCACCATCCTGCATACTGCGAAAACGCCCGATATCGCGCGAGCCAAACTGGTTTGCAAACCCATGACTAGCGCGTCGGATGGCGTCAGGACCATGACGCGCCCCAATGCGACTGGAGGCGGTAGAGTCAAAAGATATCGAACATACGGCGGTATCTATGTGATTTGGCAAGCTACCAATCTCGCAACCGGCGACGTCGAAAAGCGTAGTGTGCCGATTGCACCAACCTGGTAATGGATATTTAGAATAGGTCTGCCACTCCTTAATGAGATCATCAGTTTTCACTCGCTGTCTCCCCTGCTGCAACCTTCCTACCCGTGATAGCCGTACACAGGGCGACAATTTCGCGGAACTGGACCCACGAATCTTCCGCGCTTTGATTGAATGGCTCGAAGACAACCGGCATATCCTCACGCCAGTGCGCAAAATTCCAGTCTCGAATGCGATTCTTGATCAATGGAAAGATTGGCGTCTTGGGATAGGGGACGAAGTTATATATATTATAAAGAAATATAAAATCTTGGGTCTTCCACAGAAAATCCATCGTCTTCTTGTGGCTATCTTGGGTGCTGTGAGGAAGTCCGCCGAGCACATTTAGTATCACTTTAAGCCCGTGTGAGTTCATCTTCTCGAACGCTTGAAGATATCGATCCGACCTGCTGACCTTCTTCATTTTTCGAAGTAGATCTGAATCGGCCGTCTCGAAGCCCATCTCTACTACCTTCACACCCAGCTCCACCATCTGATCGATCAAATCGTCCGAGATTAACTCAATGTGCGTCTGGACTATAAAGTCGTATCCCGCGCCGCAGGCTACATCCAGAAGATTGGACACAGCCTCTTTTGATTGACCAAAAGTTTTGTCCCCAACATAGATTGTACGAAGATTGGGAAATGTTGATTTGATATCTTGAAATTCACTGCGCAAGTCATCACGCGCGACCAAATGAAGTTGCTTAGACCACGCATCTCCACAAAATGTACAGCCAAACAGGCAGCCATGGGACGAGTTCAGCCTGATAAGGGGAACTTTGTCAGCGAATGGTTTGAGATATCGATAATCAGGTCTGTAGCTTATTGGTGATAATTGGCGTCCAAGAACGGGCTTGGTTCCTGCAAAGCCAGCGGATTGACGGATCTCATCAAGCATCCCCCCGCGAGCCAAGCCTCTAAAAATAGTGGTGAAGTCAGCCGGCTCGGCGAGATCGGCCATATTACCGCCAATGACGGTAGTTACACCTTCTGCCAGAAGAAGCTTCGAGACGTCTCGCGCAAGATCGAAGTTTTGAGCAAGAGGTGATAAAAAAACGCCGGTCGCTCCTGTAATGCTATCTAATAAGCTGACACTTAAGTTCTTGGCATCTGCTGGCAACCTACTCAGGTCGTGGAACGTCGTGTCGGATCGCCCAATAGCGCCGTCTAGATGAGCGACCCAAAGTGGTGCCTCCCACAACTCACCGTCAGGAATGAAATAGCTTGGAAATACGGTACGGTATAGCTTGGAATAATTTTCGTAATAGGACACAATCTCTGGCGCGGGATCTGCTTGAGACGGAAAAGGTAACTGCACAAGGGCGACCTTATCAAACACGGTCCCCGTGAAATCGCGCTGCCGGGCAACTTGAGCGTCACGCATAGCACTTCCTTTCGCCAACAAACCCCATCCGAGTGTGTTCTTCACAACGGAAAAACACTAAGAACGAAACCGTTTCTTCAATCGCGTCAGCGCTGACCGATGCTTTCACGAAGATACTGATAAAGCACAGTAACTCGTGCTACCCAGTTTTCCGCTTTGACTGGGTCAGGAGCTTCCGACAAGAAGACAACAGCAAGCATCGTTGCCGTATACAATCGATATGCCAAAGAGAGCGCTTCGGTCGCGTCGTCATCTAAGATTTTACGTCCATATCCAGCCGCGAACTCAGGTCCGAAAAGCCCATATTCCGCGATGCGATATAATTCCAACCTCGGTGGCCCGATAAGCGCATTCGACCAATCCACCAACGCAAGTATTTCTTTTTCCTTGCAAAGGATATTGTCGAGACGAACGTCCATGTGAAGCAACGCAACGGCGTCACGATCCTCCGACAGGACCTCGGCCAAAATTTCTTGTGAGGGCGACCAAATAGGCTGTGCCGTGAGTTTTTGAACCACTTCAGTTCGCTGTTTAATCAGGTGCGACACTGTTTTTTGCCAAGTGTCAAGACGCTGTG
>CAJYIP010000046.1 GCA_913775275.1 Patescibacteria group bacterium
TCGCCTTCGAAGACGTGACCTAAATGACCACCGCATGTCGCACATGTTACTTCCGTCCGTACCATTCCGTGAGTACCATCATCATGAAACTCAACGGCGCTCGGAATCGCATCGTAGAAACTCGGCCAGCCGCAGTGGGCATCAAATTTTGCGCCACTCTCGAACAGCACTGTTCCGCATGCTGCGCATGCATAGGTTCCATCTTGAAAGGTCTGGTCATATTCACCCGAAAACGGCATTTCAGTCGCTTTATTAAAGAGAACATCATATTGCTCATCAGTGAGCTTCGCTTTGTAGTCAGCGCCATCGGCCATGATCTAGTCTTTCTTCTTATCAAGTTTTGTGAGGCCAAGCGCGTGAAAAACGACATACACAACTAATGCGATAACGACGAAGTTTATAAAGTCGTTGAGAAACTGCCCGTACATAATGACAACCGGTTCACCCTGTGCACTCCCGATAGTCCAAGTAAGCCCCCGCAGACCATCGCCTGAGCCAAGGATAAGACCAAGTGGTGGCATGACGACATTATCAATAAATGATTTCGTCAGAACGGTCACCGCAGTACCAAGCAAGATACCGACCGCGAGACCGACAACACCTTGCGTACGGATAAAGTCGATGAAACCATTTACCTGCTTGCCGCCGACTGTCACAAGGCCCGTTGCTCGTTCACGAATAATTACCTGTTTTTCTCTCACGATGTTCGTGCGCGGTTTTTCGGTCGTTTTCGTTTTCTTGTCGGCCATGAAGTCTTCCTTGTTTATATGTTTATTATAAATCATTTCAAAGTTGAATTAAGGAGGAAGTCGAGCCCGTCGGGATGATAGCCGAAGCTACCATCCCGACGCAAGGATCAGAGCCCGACGATGAGCTTGTAGTGACGATCACCGTCGATGTGGCATCGCATCACAGACTTGTAGTGATACATCAAGCTTCCGAGTGCGTTCTGGAACTTGTTCAGCGGGACGTGCTCGAGATCGAGCTTCTGCCGCAGCTCCTGCGTATCGTCTGCCAGGATGATCATTCCAGGACCGTCTTGCGGTGCACTGGGATAGACTACCTGACCCGGTTGGATGACGTAGTGCGTACCGTGGTCGATGAACCCATGCATGATCGCTTTACGGATATCCGGATCGGACGGCTTGCGAGCCATGACTTCCCCCTAATTGTGAAACGAAGAGACAATCTCTTCGGCGTCGATGCGAAGAATGAAAAATCGTCAGGAGTATCCCCCCTGACGACTGTATGTTCTGCGCAGAATTGCTGAGAAGCGAATCACTTCCTAGTTGCCATATTACACTGCATGACCTCTGATAGCAACTACATTGATACAGGAACTTCAATGCCTAGGATACTCAAACCGTGAGTAAAAACATGGCTCACCCGACTCAAGATGCCAAGGCGTGCTTGTTTTTGTTCGTCAGTGACACTGCCTGTCGCGACTGGGGTCGCCTCGTAATAACGATTCATGTCTCGGGCTAATTCATACAGATACCCTGCGATGCGGTGCGGCTCTAGCTCTCGCGCTGCAGCAGAAACGAGAGCGGGATACTCCAGTAATTTCACGATGATAGCTTTTTCAGATTCGTAATCGTACGCTTCTATAACCGGCGCACCGAAACCGTGCTCATGTACTATTTTGTTCACCCTGACAGCAGCGTACTGGACATAGGGCCCACTAAAGCCAGATAGCGCAAAGATAGAGTTCCAATCGAACAAAATATTAGTCCTGCGATCTGAAATGAAATCGTTGAACTTGATTGCACCGAGGGCAATTTTTCTTACGTCTTCGTCGCTCACGTCCCGGCCCTCGACTACGGCGCTAGCTTTCGCTTCGGCTTGATCAAGTAGTTCTTCCATGAGGACGACGCCCTTACGACTGCTCATTTTCTCGCGTGTTCCATCGTCGTTGAGTTGATCAATGACGCCAAACCATAGATGAACAAGTTCCGTCTGGATACCAAGTTTTTTAGCCATGGCAAACAACTGCGAAAAGTAAAATTGTTGTTCAGCACCAACAGCGTAAATGACTTTATCAGGCTTTTCGACTTCTTCGCGATACAATATTGTTGCCAGGTCGGTTGTTGCATAAAGAGCGGCGCCGTTACTTTTTTGCACTAATAGCGGTACGTCGAAACCGTACTCGTCAAGCGGAACGATGACTGATCCATCATCATTCTGAGTAGCAACACCGGTCTCAAGAAGTTTTGTAACAGCCTCTTTACCTCTCGGCGCAAAGAATGCTTCACCAAGTTCATAATCTGTACTAATACCGAGGCGACGCATAACAGCATGAATATGTTCGAGTGATATGGTATTAAAACGCTGGCTATATTCAATCGCCTCCTGATCATCGGCTTCATATTTCAGCAGCCATTGCTGAACTTCGTCGGCGAGTACGGTTTCGCCCCGCTCACCCTCTTCTTTAAGTGCTTTTTTCGTCTGGATATAGACCCGGCCAAGCTCATAGACGCCGTCTTTTTCGAGAGATGCTTCATCACTGAAATGGCGAAAGCCTGTAATCCAGATACCGAGTGGTGCGCCGTAATCACCCAAGTGATTATCGGTCACGACAGTCCAACCCGTCTCTTCCATCAAACGTTTTGATGCCCAACCTTGATTTCCAGGACGAAGATGACCGACACTGTACGGTTTTGCCATGTTCGGGCTTGGATATTCAACAATAACCTTCTTGCCTTTTCCTTCGTCAGATGACCCGTACCTCTCAGACCATGCGCTCTGTAGTTTGTGCATCAAGTTTACTGCCGATAGACGAACATTAATAAAGCCTGGTCCGGCTATTGTAACCTCTGAAAAGTCACCCGTCTCGCGAAGTTTTTCGACAACCTCTTCGGCTATCTGTCGGGGATTTTTACCAACCTGTTTTGCTATTTGCAAAGCGACATTTGATGCGTAATCGCCGAACTGAGGATCAGGACGAGAAATAATCGGCTGAACATCAATTGCATACAAGTCGTGTAGGATATCGTGAAGAATATGTTCCATTACGCTCATTATACCAGATTGAGAGGTGTTACTTCTGCGCAGCGCGAATCAAACCAACAAACAAAGGGTGCGCTCGATACGGTCGACTTTTAAATTCAGGATGAGCCTGTGTTGCGACAAAGTAAGGATGGTCGGTGCCTTCAACAAATTCGACAAGTTTTCCGTCGGGTGAGCGACCACTGATCGTCAGTCCACCCACCTGAATTGCTTTTTCAAATGTACGATTCACTTCGTAGCGGTGGCGGTGGCGTTCAATAACATCCGTTGCTCCGTATGCTTTTGCGGTAACAGAATCTTTTATTAATTCAGCAGGATAGTCACCGAGTCGCAGCGTTCCGCCAGTTGATTCTTTGCCTTTTTGACCTTCCATAATATAGACAACGTTGTGTTTAGTGGTTGCATCAAATTCAGTACTGTTTGCAGTCGTTAAGCCAGATCGACGAGCAGCCGCGATCACACCAATTTGTAATCCAAGACAGATGCCTAAATACGGCTTTTTCTTCTCAAGTGCGTAAGTGGCAGCAGCAACCTTGCCTTCAATTCCCCGAGCTCCAAACCCGCCGGGCACAAGGAGCGCATCAACAGATTTAAAATTAGTACTACCTGCTTCTTCAGCATTGATCCAAACAATATCAAGGCCGACCTTTTCTTGCCAAGCAGCCGCTTTCAAAGCTTCAAGAACGGATATATAGGTATCTTCGTTATCGAGGTATTTCGCAACCATACCGACACGCACCGTCTTATCGTAATGAGCATCTTGTGAGGCGGCAATGTGTTCCCACTTTGTGAGATCAGCTTTGTTTTTGTTACCGGTAAATCGTTCGAGGACCCGTCCAATCCCGCTCGCTTGGATTGTGAGCGGTACTTCATAGACAGTGTGAGCGTTCGGCAACAAAATGACGGCATCTTCGGGAATACCACTAAAACGTGCAATTTTTCCAGCAATTGCATGAGGAGCTGGCTCTTCTGTCCTCACGACAACACAATCTGGCACAATACCAAATCCACGCAGTTCATTCAACGCGTTCTGAGCAGGCTTTGACTTGAACTCTTTACTCGTTTGAATAAACGGTACATAGACAACATGAACGTAAAAACAATTCTCGCGACCGACACGGGTTGAAAAATCACGAATTGCTTCGACAAAACTAAGTCC
>CAJYIP010000047.1 GCA_913775275.1 Patescibacteria group bacterium
CCTTCCAATCGAGACCGCACATATGGCGATGAGTCGATTTACTAGCGATGCCAGTCATGAGCTACGAACCCCTCTTGCAGCAATGAAGACTGAATTAGAGGTAGCGCTCCGTGACCCTGATTTGTCGAAAGATGAATCACGTGAACTAATGGAAAGTACTCTTGAAGAGGCCAATAAACTCATAAAATTAGCTGAGGTATTTTTGAAGCTCGCTCGCCTTGATTATGATTCCTTAGAATTCAAAAGCTTCGATCTTGTTGAAACAGTCACCGAATCGGTGAAAAGATACCAAAATTACGACGAACGCTTTCAGCTGTCTTTGAAAAAGAAAGCAATGGTCAGTGGCAACGAAACAGCAATTGCTGAGCTGTGTGCGATTTTGATAGATAATGCCCTGAAATACAGTCCCGGAGATACCCCTATCGACATAGCAGTATCGGACAAACGAATGACAACCACGCTGACCGTCTCAAATCATGGAAATCAGATTCCGGAAGATCAACAGGAACGACTATTCGAACGGTTCTATCGTGGCGACGCTTCGCGGACATCGAGCGCGAATAACGGCTATGGGCTGGGTCTCGCAATCGCAAAACGCATTACTGACGTTCACCACGGCGATATAAAGGTTTCAAGTACGCCAGAAACAACGACGTTCACCGTTACCTTGCCGAGCCTGCGTAGCCTTCAAGTTACTCGTCGATCATAGCGATTATGCTAAATTGACAACACCGCCAATTTTTAAGAGTTATTTCAGTTTATCACGCAATAATGAGCTTAGTAGCATCGCTACTTAAAAAAATACAGGAGGACACATCAATGAACAATACACTTTCTACACCGTCTACTGCACAATCACCAATTTTGCTTAGCAAAAAAGGCATGAAGGAATTAAAAAAAGCCGTCGCACAACTCGAACATGACCGCAGTGCACTTATCAAAGGGTTGCGTGAACTCGACCGAACGACAGGGCATGACGAACGGCTCGAACGAATTGAGCGTTTAGCCCAACTCGAAACCGTCGAATCAGAACTTCATGACAAACAAAGAGTTCTCACACACGCAAAATTACTGCCGACTAAGCGAGCACGCATGAGGGTCGCTCTTGGATCGGTCGTTGACTTAATTGATCAGCAAGGTAGATTGGTTCGATACACACTCGTTGATACTATTGAAGCCAATCCGAGCGATGGTCGTATTTCGACGCTCAGTCCACTCGGTAGAAGCCTCGTCGGCAAGACAGTCCAAGATTTTGTAGAATGGGGAAGTGGCCTCCGGGCCCAATCGTTCCAACTTGTTAGCATTAAATAGTCGTCATATGACTCTAAAGACGGTCTCGCTCTGCGGGACCGTTTTGCTACAATAGAGGTAATGCTTTACTATCACACGTCTACAAAACAAACCCTTGATCTATTGAAAACATCGCATGACGGTCTGACGAAGCGAGAAGCCAATCACCGTCTTGAAAAGTACGGTAAAAACGCTATCGTCATCGCTCGTGACCCGCTATGGCGAACCCTGATTGAGCCGTTTCGTAACGTTTTTATGCTCGTGCTATTCATTGCTGCGATTGTTAGCATCCTTCATAACGCATTGTTCGACGGCGTTATCATCGGTACGATCATGATTGTCAGCGCCAGTATCTATTACATTCAACGATTCTCGACCGATCGTATTCTCCGTAGTTTGCAACGTCATTCACGTCAAAAAGTACAGGTTATAAGAAGTGGACATGCAGTAAACATCGAGAGTGAATTGCTTGTTCCGGGTGATATCATCGTCTTACATGAAGGCGATAAAGTACCGGCCGACATACGATTACTTTCAGCCGATGGGCTTCGAGCGGATGAATCAGTTCTCACAGGTGAATCGGTTCCGGTTGGAAAATCGCACGATACACTTGATAAAAACAAGCAGATATACGAGCAATCGAATATGCTCTTCCAAGGTTCATTCATTGTGGCCGGCTCAGCCAATGGTATTGTTACGGCAACGGCAAATGATACCGAATTTGGACGGATCGCAGCGCTATCAAAACAGTCATCCGATGCGGCGACAAGTCCCGTACAAAAAAAGATCGATCGTTTAATAGGATTCATCGTTGCCGCAGTCGGAACTCTCGCCGTTGTGGCGTTTATCGTTGCTCTATTGCGTGGCATCGAGCTAAGCGAAGCGATCCTATTCGTCCTTGCTATATCCGTTTCTGCCGTACCGGAAAGCTTGCCAGTTGCAATTTCGGTTATCCTCGTTCTCGGCATGAGGCGGATGGCAAAAAAGAAAGCACTCGTCCGAACCATGCGTGCTATCGAAACGATCGGCGTCGTCACGACAATCGCAACTGATAAAACTGGCACTCTTACCGAAAATAAATTATCAGTCCAAGAAACGTGGCAACCATCTGCAAGCAAGCATCACTTACCGACCATCGCTCATCGGACGATCAATAATGGTCACGAGGCAAAGAGTCATGATCCACTCGATATAGCTATGATCGAGTTCACGACCGCCGAACAACTTATTGAACTCCCAGGTGAAGCCATAGCGAAATTACCATTCAATCAGGCCTTTTCGATGAGTGGTAATATCTGGCATCATAACGGCATCTACGAACTTATCATCAAAGGCGCACCAGAAGCGATCATGTCGCGAAGCCATCTTACAAAAACTGCTCATAACGAAGCTGAAGCCGCACTCCATCAGCTGACAGGCCAGGGTTATCGTGTCATTGCTTTAGCGAAGGCGAGCATAAAAAAGCCAATCGCTGAATTTGATGAGCTCCATGAAAAGCTCCGCTTCGAGTTTGTCGGCTTCTTGGGTGTCGCCGACACCTTACGACCATCTGCTCGCAAAGCGATCCGTATCGCGCAAAACGCTGGCGTCACCGTCCGCATGATTACAGGTGACCATTTCGAAACAGCATATCATATTGGTCGACAGCTCGGACTCGTCCGTTCACGTCATGAAGTATTCGACAGTCGACAGATTCCCGAACTTACCGACACTGAACTTCGTGATCGAGTAATATCTGCTCGCGTCTTCTCTCGTGTTACTCCAGAAAATAAATATCGCATCCTGACGATACTAAAACAGACAGAGGTCGCCGCTATGACAGGGGATGGCGTCAATGATGTTCCGGCATTAACGAATGCACACGTTGGTGTCGCAATGGGGAGCGGCTCGCAGATCGCGAAAGATGCCGGGGATATGATCTTGCTTGACGATAATTTTGCTAGTATCATCCACGCCATGAAAGAGGGGCGTACTATCTTCGCCAATATCCAACGCATGCTCTTTTATCTCCTTTCAACAAATACCGGTATGGCAATCAGCACCGTTACCGCTATCGCGATTGGCTTACCAATGCCATTACTGCCAGTACAGATCCTGTGGATCAACCTTGTGACTGATACCTCGATGGTGATTCCTCTCGGCCTAGAGCCTGCTGAGAAAGATACGATGAAGCAAAAACCCGTTTCACCAAAAGCTCCGTTACTCGATCGTTATATCGTTGTTCGGATTGCGCTTGTCGCCATCGCAATGTCAGTTATGGCACTGGCCCTCTATGCCTTTTTCAGCCATCATTACGGGGTGCTCTATGGTCAGACGGTTGCATTCACGGCTCTCGTCGCGATGCAATGGGCGAATGCTTTTAATGCTCGCAGTACCTACGATTCCATCATTACGCGTACAAAGGTATTTTCGAAGCCGTTTTATATTGGCCTGACCGTATCGGTTGTCTTGCAGATACTCGCTCTATCCGGACCATTAAGCCAGCTCCTCCATATCACCCCAATCGCCTTGGACCACATGCTTATCACAAGCGCTTTAACGTCACTCATCCTGATAGGTATCGTTGAATGTCATAAACTATACGGTCGCCGTAAAATCACTGCTATATAAAAAGAACCCCGGCTTTTCGACCGGGGTTCTTTTTATCGTTCACTCTTAGGCATTCATAATGCTTAAGAGTGTCCAATTGCCGCCATGGTTATCACTCCGCAAGCGGTACAATGATTGACCATCTGACAACGTCACAATTTGGGCTATCTGCTCGCCAGAGCGAATCAGGCAGCTGAGCCCAGCGTCGATGAATTCGTAGACAGCACCACGAAACTCCATGCGGCGAGGGTACGCTGAGAGATTCTTTTTAAAGCCTAGTTTTGTGATAGCGACTTGTTCGTTGACAGTAATTCGATTCATAATTCATTCTCCAAAGATTTTTTAGTGAAACACAAAAACGCTGCGCAAAAATTGTTTGAACAGCTAACGGATTTTGGAGGAGTGATTTGGAAAGGGGCAGTGGACCGTTAGACCATCGACCTGTTTACCAAATGTCACATGAGAATTGTGATCGATCGTGAGGGGCGCCTGGTTCTCATATTTGCAAACCGGTGTGCATCACGTCGCTGGTGGCTTTTCTATGAAGCCTGGAGGTGGAAAGAGCAGTGCTCAGTACCTTCATGACTACCCTTAGTATACGCTAGTGATTAGTAGAGGCGTCAAGGCTGTTTTTCGACCTGTTTATGGTATAGTGAGACTACTATGGAAGACCTCTCTCGACCAGCTCCGGCGCTCACGCGTGATCTGGATGCAACGAAGCCGTACGTCGATAAAGCGCTCAGCGCGTATTTAACGAGTAAAGTCTCCCAAGCAAAGGATATAGACCCGGCATACGGAGAGCTTTGGCAGTCAATTCAAACCCTCGTTCTAAGTGGTGGTAAGCGGTTACGTCCGTTCATACTGCTCTCCATCTTCAGCGCGTACACTAGCGATAATACCGATGACATTTTGCCAGCAGCCCTCTCGGCTGAGTTGATTCACCAGGCAATGTTGATCCATGACGACATTATTGATCGAGACGATACACGCTACGGGACAAAAAACATTTCTGGATCATATCTCGATCATTACGCACACCTCGTCACAGATCCATCAGAGCGACGACATTATGCGACGAGCAGCGCACTCCTGGCGGGCGACTTATTAATATCTGATGCTTTCCAGCTACTACAGGAAATTACCGCCGCAAAAGATACTATCGATCGTTTGCAAGAGCAGCTGAATGCGGCCATCTTTGGTGTTGTTGCTGGAGAGTTTCTTGATACCGAAGCGGCTTTTAAAAAGCTTGCCGGTGCGCATCCTCAAACAATCGCACTATACAAAACTGCCAGCTACTCATTTATCATGCCTCTTACCATGGGTGCGATACTGTCGGGTGCACCTCAACAGGACCAGGAGTTACTTCGTCAATTTGGCGAGTTGCTCGGTATTGCGTATCAAATGCGAGACGATATCCTCGGCTCATACGGTGATAGCACCGTTACCGGAAAGAGTAGTGAGGGTGATATCCGTGAAGGCAAGCGAACATTTTTAACCGACGAGTTCTTGCGCCGTGCCTCGGACGAACAAAAAAAACAGTTCCACCAAGCCTATGGTGTCACTCACGCCTCTACCGATGCGATCGAAGTGTGTAGGCAGGTACTAAAAGCCAGCGGCGCAGTTGATGCGGTCGAAGCGGAGATACTGAGCTACGCTGATCAGGCCGCCGCCATCATTGCCCAACTAACAATTTCTGACAGAGATAAAGCCAGCCTTCGTCACTTAACGGATATATGCCTTCGGCGAGACAAATAATGGATCTGTATACCTCAGTCAGCTATCAGCTTGCCACACGTCTGACCAACGCCTATTCGACGTCGTTCGGCTGGAGTATTCTTCTTTTTCCGAAAGCAAGTCGCCGTCACGTCTATGCCCTTTATGGCCTTGTTCGAGCAGCCGATGAGATCGTTGACACGTACCGCGGAGCTGACGCCGGTGACCTACTCGAAGCATTCATTGATGAGACGTATGGCGCCATCGGACGTCACTATAGCACCAATCCGATCATTCACGCATTTGCGTTAACAGCACAAGAATTTGGTATCGACAAAACACTGATCGACCCTTTTTTTGTCAGCATGCGACGAGATCTATCTCCCGTCACCCAGCTTTCAAAAGCCGAATACGATACGTATATTCACGGCTCAGCAGAAGTTATCGGACTTATGATGGTCAAGCTCTTTACCGATCAGGCAGCATATAACTCTCTGAAGGAAGGTGCTGCACACCTCGGGGCCGCCTACCAAAAAATAAACTTCCTTCGTGACATAAAAGCCGATCACGAGATGGGACGTTGGTACTTTCCTTTGTCGAATTATGCATCATTCGATCAACAGGTCATGGATACAATTATTGCAGACATTGAAAGCGACTTGGCGATTGCCATCCCTGCAATCGAAAGGCTTCCAAAAGAGGCCCGTAGTGCCGTCGCGCTGAGTAAATCTTATTACAGTGAGCTCTTGAAACGAATTAAACAGACACCTGCAAACAACCTCAAACAGCACCGTATTCGTGTTCCAAATAGCCGCAAGCTTATGCTAATGGCAAAAGGAGTTATCAGTCATGCCTAAGACAGTCGCAATTATCGGTGGTGGTGTTGGTGGGCTCGCAACCGCTAACCAACTTGCCAAAAAGGGATTCAAAGTAACTATCTATGAGAAAGCCGACCAACTCGGTGGGAGAGCCGGCTTCAAAAAACAAGATGGCTTCACATTCGACACCGGCCCTTCGTGGTATCTCATGCCGGGTGTATTCGAAAAGCATTTCGCTCAGTTCGATATTGACGTTACCAAGGAACTCGATGTCCAACGCTTGACTCCAGGCTATAAAGTTTTTTACGAACACCACACACCAATCACTATCTCTGGATCACTTGAAGACGATGCCAAGACCTTCGAAAAAATCGAACCAGGTTCAGGTAAGGCGCTCGAAGCCTACGTTGCGGCTAGTCAAGAAATCTACCAGATGGCACTGCGTCATTTCCTTTATACCGATTTCACCCGCAAACAATCTCTCCTTCATCCGACCATCATACGTCGAGCACGCCTGCTATTAACATTGCTGCGAACACCACTTCATAAACATGTGTCACATTACGTCAGTCATCCGGCTTTACAGCAAATCCTCGAATACCCGATGGTCTTCCTCGGCACATCGCCTTTCGATGCCCCAAGCATGTACAGCCTGATGAGCGCACTTGATTTCAAAGAAGGCGTCTATTATCCAAAGCGTGGCATGTACAGCATTATAGATCTACTTGTTTCGATCGGTAACCGATACGGCGTCACATATCATACTGACACTGAAGTGCTTCGTATCATTCATCGTGGCCGCAAAGCAACGTCCTTGCTACTGGCGAGTGGCGAATCAGTGACGTACGATATCATTATCTCGAATGCCGACATTCACTTTACTGAAACGCAGCTCCTGGCACCAGAAGCGCAATCATATCCAGAGCATACCTGGCAGCGCCGCGAATCTGGTATATCAGCAATACTGATGTACCTTGGTGTGAAGGGAAGCCTGCCGCAGCTCGAACATCACAATCTCTATTTCGTGAAGGACTGGCAGCGAAACTTTACTGAGATCTACACCGACAAGCAGCTTCCCTCGACCGCATCACTGTATGTCAGTCGTACCAGCGCAACCGATCCATCAACTGCACCAAAAGATCACGAGAACATATTCGTCTTGGTACCATTACCGACTGGACTGACTCTTGATCAAGAAGCGCTTGAGGCGCTTGGATCAAAATACCTCGAAGCCTTTGCTATAGCTGCCAACATCCCGGACTTACAAAAAAGAATTGTCAGTAAAAGCTTTTTCGGTCCCGATGAATTTCGCGATCGTTTCTATGCCTGGGAGGGAACAGCTCTCGGTATGTCACACATCCTTAAACAAAGTGCTTTTTGGCGCATTCAACCACGGAGCAAAAAGCTTCGTAACCTCTATTACGTCGGTGCCAACACAATGCCAGGTGTCGGTGTGCCAATGTGCTTGATTAGCGCCGAAATTGTTGCGAAACGAATCGCTCGAAAGCAAGGACGTTCGTCATGATGTTCCTGTATCTGATAGGCCTCATTGTCGCCATCAGCTGCCTTGTGTTGATTGACTATCGCTATACATTAGCCTTTTTCTATGACCGACGCCGCACTATCATGACGCTTATGACCGCAATCGGATTATTTGTCATTTGGGATATCCTGGGTATTAACCTTGGGATCTTCTTCCATGGTGGCTCATCGTTTAGCCTGCCGTTCAGACTACTCCCAGAGTTTCCGATTGAAGAACTATTTTTCTTGCTCCTGTTAACATATGTCACGCTCATTGTGTACCGATTCATAGAGCAAAAAGGGGGTAAGTCATGATGACATACATCCTACTCAACCTCATGTTCCTGTTCACCGCGATTCTTTTTCTGCCGAAAAAACTATCCAGGCCACGTCGTGCCTTTTGGGTCACACTGCTTGTCGTCATTGTCCTCACAGCGCTGTTTGATCCAGTCATTATTGCTCTAGGTATTGTCGACTATGACATTACGAAAACCCTCGGCATACTATGGTTCGGTGCACCGGTTGAAGATTTCTTCTACGCGCTGTATTCAGTCATTATCGTTCCCCTTATTTGGCACAGATTAGGAGAGTCGTCCCATGCTACAAAAACTGTTTAAAGTGTCTCGACCGATATCGTGGATCAACACAGCGTTTCCGTTCGGTGCAACCTATATCATGTTGGGTGGCTCGGTCGATCTCGTTTTTATCGTCGGTTGTCTCTTTTTTCTCATTCCGTATAATCTGCTAATGTACGGTGTCAACGACGTTTATGACTACGAGTCTGATATGCGTAATCCCAGAAAAAACAGTATTGAAGGGGCACGTGAAGAAAAAGTCTTTCATCCAACTATTTTAAGGGCCGCTTACGGACTGACCGCACCGTTTCTCGTCGCTCTTTTATTATTGTCCGATTGGCGATCAGCGATTATTCTCCTCATTGTCGTATTCTTTGTTATCGCATACAGCATAAAGGGTCTTCGTTTTAAAGAAAAACCGTTCCTCGATTCAATCACCAGTAGTATTCATTTTGTTGGGCCGATGATCTACGCGATAGCATTGTTAGGTTTTCCGGCAGAGGTGTGGCCATTCGCAATCGGCTTATTTCTCTGGGGGCTTGCCAGCCATGCGTTTGGTGCCGTCCAAGATATCATTCCTGATCGCGAAGGTCACCTTAAGTCAATCGCAACCATTATCGGCGCTAGGGCGACTGTCTGGTTCAGTGCGATTCTGTATACTGCAGCGGTTGTTTTGATCGCCTTACAGGGTGGAGTAGCGATAATCGTCGCCATGGCAGGAGTGATCTATATATGTAATGTCTTACCGTACCTAACTATCACCGATATAACATCGTCAACAGCTAATAAAGGCTGGCGTCGCTTTATATGGCTCAACTATAGTGTCGGCGCTGTTGTCACTATATGCCTTATCCTTGCATATCGCATTCAGTAAAAAGCTGTTACACTTGTCAAAATGGAAGCTGAATTACAGGCCGCCTTTGGTGTCACACTTTTCGCACTCGACTTGATCGTTCGTATCGTCCTGCTGTTTTATATTCCGCGTAATCGTAAACCGACTGCAGCCCTTGCGTGGTTATTCGGTATCGCGCTCCTGCCGTTCGTCGGTACTGCTATTTTCTTTGTGATCGGTAGTACGAAATTATCGCGCCGGCGCCGTGAGATGCAGTCGCAGATTGATCGAATGTACACCCATTACAACTCTGCGCTTCAAGCGGCAAAACTTGAAGGAAAAGTGCCCCGCGAGTATCGGGCGAGTGCTGACCTAGCTGAAAAGCTCGGTAGCTTAGCGCCGACGAGGCATAATAACGTGACGATCTTGAACGGATATAACAATATTATTACCGATATCATTCAATCGATTGATGATGCGAAAGGATATATTTATATCGAATTCTTTGCTCTTGCGCTGGACGAGACAACCGAGCTATTCTTTCAATCGCTTGAAGAAGCTGTCGCTAGAGGCGTATCGGTCTACGTTCTTTTTGATACGCTCGGTTCTCGCAAATATCCGCAGTATCGCGCGATGCAGCGCCGACTGACCGATAGCGGCATCAAATGGCGTAAAGTCCTTCCCATTCGCTTCAATATTCGTCACTATAACCGCCCTGATCTTCGCAACCATCGCAAAATCGTCGTCGTCGACAACCAACACGCCTACCTCGGCTCGCTGAACATGATCGACAAGCATTATCATCGGCATGATGACATCCGTTACGTCGAGCTCGTCTCGCACCTGCAAGGTCCGGCGGTTAACGAGGCAGCAGCCGTATTCGCAAGTGACTGGTATAGCGAAACCGAAGAGATTCTGCACGACTTCCTAGAGAATACAGTCACACATAACAAGGGCAACCACGTTGTGCAGATCCTACCGAGCGGCCCTGGCTACGAATACCGCAATAACTTGAAAGTGTTTGTTGACCTCATCCACAAAGCAAAGACCTCAGTCATCATTACGAATCCGTATCTTGTCCCTGAAGAATCATTACTGGCGGCTCTCCTGAGCGCTCAGCTACGCGGTGTGCACGTCTCGGTCCTCAACTCTGAAGCAATGGATCAGTGGATGGTTGGTCATGCCCAGCGGTCGTATTACCAAGAATTGCTACATGCTGGTATCACCATCAGCCTCTATAAAGCGCCGCTTCTGGTTCACTCAAAGTACCTCGTCGTCGACGAAGAAGTCGCCATTATTGGATCGAGTAACCTTGATGTCCGCTCGTTTGAACTGAACCTAGAGTGCAGCGTCATCGTCTACGACAAAGACATAGCTCGCACGCTACACGACCAGCATACACATGACCTCAAACATTCACACAGACTTACTTCGGCACAATGGAATCGACGTTCACTTTGGAGCCAGTTTCTCGATAGTA
>CAJYIP010000048.1 GCA_913775275.1 Patescibacteria group bacterium
AGGTCATGAACTGGGAAATTATGTAATATAAATCACTGATTGCACCAAGTGATCTACTTATAATTTGTTTTAGAAAATTAGCGAAAGGACAAAAGACTGTGAATACCGCTTTTATGCAAATTCAGGACGACAAAATAATTTTTGATAAAAATCAGCTGATTATGTACGCGGCGATTGCGGCTACGGTTGTCGTGATTATCCTAGTCATTACGATTGCTGCAAAAACACGACGTAAAAACTTTATAAAAACCGTTCCAACGAAACTGAAAGATGAGGTGTAACAATGATAGTTAAAGGCAAAGATGTTATCGGATTAAATGTTGTTACTATCGATAACGGTACTAAAATCGAAACTGTCGATGATATTGCGTACGACCCAACTACTCATCAGATCGTTGCTCTACTCGTCGACAGCGGTGGATTATTCAGTTCTGCCAAGGTAATTTTGATGGACGATGTTCACAATATCGGAGAAGATGCCGTCATCGTACCGAATGCCAATGTCATCAAAACATTGAAAGAATTGGCCGATGGCGTCCGCTCGATCTCCGAGTCTAACAGACATCTTGTGACGACAAACATCCTCACGATTGATGGTAAACAACTTGGTCGGATCACGGATATCTATTTTGACTCTAAAGACGGACACGTTGAATCCATGGAAGTATCGCAGGGTGGCCTTAAGACTATGACTGAAGGAAAAAAGTCTATCAAGCCATCGGATATCGTTACTATTGGTGCCGATGCAACGATCGTTAGTGCCTATACTGAACAAAAGTTCGAAGACCAAGGCGAAGAAGGAGGGTTGAAAGGTGCGTTCAATGATACGAAAGACCGTGTCGAAGAAGTAGCCGACAATACTCGGAAGGCGTTGAAAGATGCTGGTCAAACGGCCACAGAAAAGACAGATGATTTCCGCCGGGACATCGGTGAAAAAACTGATGATCTGAAAGATAAAACCGATGACGTGGTCGCAGATCTCCGTCGCAATACCAAGAATGGCGTTAATAGGCTTCAAGATAAGACCGACGAAGCAGTTGAGAAGACACGACGCACGATCGATGATGCAGTTGACACTACTAAGGATAAAGTAAAGGATTTCAAAGATGGCCAAGAAGCGCGGAATAGGAATAGCGACAATCATTCAGGCAGTACCGATCATCATCCAAGTGATAAAGTGGTTGAACAGGCAGCGAAACGCGTCGAAGATGCGAAAGAGATAGTTGAAGAGAAGCGGACAGTCATTCGCAAATAGTATTGAAGTAAGAGGTGCTACGGCACCTCTTTTTTGTTTGTTCCTATCAGTAGCTTACAATCCGCTTATGGATAATGTATACTTTTCCTATGACGAAAGCGACTATTCGGTCTAAAAAACTGGTTATAACAATTTTAATTACTCTCGGCATAGCAGTGTTCGCGGTAGCAGGTTACTTTTTGTACACTCATCTTGTAACGCCTTCAGTCAAAGATATCTCGCAAGAAAAAACCTTAAATTATAAACAAGAGACACAAGATGCCCAAGCGACAAGTGATGTCGGTCAACTTGTTGAAAGACATGCGGCGACGGTCGATCAAGCATCGAAAGATACGTTTGGGAGCGATGTTCGCAAGTGGAGCGACATGGACGTCGATAAAGCCTATTATGCCCTTGTGTATGCGGCGAAAACGGGGAACTTTACGGAAGTTATTAATATCAATTCGCTTCTTGAGACAGCGCAAAATTCAGGTAAAAATGTGAGTGGGGAGCGAGTTGGCGTGAGCGACGCTCAGCGCCAGCAGTATGTGAGCGATGCTCGCAGGGCACGGGATGGTCAATAGGCGATGAAGACAGTGCTCCTTACGCGTCGACTACTTATTACGAGCATAGTGGCCTTCATGTTTTCTTTTATTGCTGTCATCTCGACACCCCAGACAACGCATGCAGGCCGTGCGCAGCCTGCCAATCAGCCAGAAGCAGACGGCCAAATTAATGATCTCTGTCCAAAGTATCCAGCCGTGTTTGCTGCCTATGTGAGTGATTTAAGTTTTGACTATAACTCGGGTGTTGCAACGTACACGATAAACATTCGCTATCGAGGATGTGGTGACACGCGGGCTTTTGCGGTTGTCGGTAATGATGCCGGCTCTCGCCAGGCTATCTGCCCAATGGTTGGGCAATATGGTGTCGGTAACACATTTGACTGCTTGAAGTACACAAGTAACCCACGCTTTAGTGATGGAGGAGGGCTGAGCTGTCCCGCTGGAAAAAACGAGCAATGCATCGTTCCGAGTGAATTCAGTCGTATCGAAAAACAGGAAAATCGGCCCGGTGGCGACATAGCTGCGTTGTCTCTAAAGATGAGCGCAAAAGTACCTGCATGGGATACGGCCAAAAACACATCAGGATCACATGAATTTGGTAGTGCTGACGCACTATGTGCTTTTTATAAGGCTGGCGGACAGCAGCTTAATGGGCAAATGTGTCAGGACTTATACTTCAAGGTATCGTGGACTGCACCATGGACTATCAGGGGTGAGTCCTATATTAAAAATTCGAATGATTCGACCATGAAAGACCTTTCGCAAGGAACAATATCTGCAAAGCCTGGTGATCTGCTCAACTGGTATCATGACATGCGTAATAACGGCCCTGGAAATGTGCCAGGTATCGCTTTTGGTATTGATCGCTATGGGTTTCAAGATTACCCTGATCTTCCACCTGGAAAGAACTTTAATGCAGTTGGCGGTGCTCCTGCCGGAACCGCTTCCGGGCCGGCAAACGCACTGATTGTCTACGAGTATGCCTCATTTCCCGCGGAACCTAACCGACCAGCAAGTCCTTATACAAAGTATGAAGTGACGCAAGATGATGTCGGCAATACTCTCTGTCAAAAAATTGCATGGCAGCCTGGTAGCTCGAGTGACGGCAACCGCTACACATCAACCGCAGCGTGTGCCGAGATTCCCTATAAGTACACCATAGACCCATCAGTATCTTCGGATGTTACAAATGGCAGTCCAATTAACACGCAAGGTCAGCTATTTGTCTCAGGTGGGTTGGATAACAAAGGCCCAACAAAGTCACGACCAAATCTACAGTGGCAAATGTCTCAAGTGGTGTATGCGCCGAATGCGACTGCTCCTGACTATAATAGTCCTGTCAACGGCAGTGAGCCGTGCCAGTATTTCGGTCGAGACAAGTGTAAGGCCATTGGAAGTAGTACGATCGCCGAAGGCGTCGGGCTTGGAAAGACTGGTCCATATCCTGGCGGCGGTTTCGTAGAAGACGAAGTTGTCGGAACGAAAATCTGTTTCGTCATGTCTGTCCGTCAATATAGTGAAAGTGCTGAGAACTGGCGTCATTCACCATTGGCGTGTCGTATTGTCAGTAAAAGTCCAAAGATCCAAGTAAAGGGTGGTGACGTAGTTGTTGGTAAAGGAACGACATCTCAAATCGTGACATCTATTACACGCAAACAACAAGGCTTACAGGAACGGTTTTATGGAAGCTGGGGCGAATACGCCATTACAGCGTCAGGCCCGATTTATGGTATGGCGTCAGGTGCTGGCTATACCGCAGAAGGAATAACGGACGGGACGTTCTGTAAGGTCAGTTATTTGACGCTGACAAACGCTGGGGCTGATAAATGTAGTGCGACAACACCAAAAGGTCTCTACAGTTTCGGTGCAGCACTTCCGCCGATTAGTTCATATTTTACGAATCCAACTGATAGGGGGGCAAATCCTAGCATTGATGTTGCTACGCAGTCGGGTGTCCTGACAGGTAGTGGCACCATTGAAGTAAGGGCATCAAAAGAACTGGGTCCGAAGCAGGTTGTTATTATCAATGCGACGAAAGCGAATGTTGTGATCAAGACAGATATTAAATACACGGGATCGAGACTTAATAGTGTCAACGATATACCTCAAGTTGTTATTATTGGAAATAACATTACAATCGACCCCGGTGTCAAACAAGTCGATGCCTGGCTTATTGCGAGCGGTACAAATGGTAACCTGAGTACTTGTAGTGGCGTGACTTTCACTGACCTTAAGGCTGATACGTGTAACGAACGCTTGACTGTCAATGGACCTGTTGCAGCCCGCAAACTCTTCCTGTATCGTACCGCAGGTTCAGGCAAGGGTGAGGCAAGTAACGATCCGGCTGAAGTGTTTAATCTACGCGCTGATGCGTATGTATGGGCGGCTCAGTACGCTGCGTCATCTAATCGTATCCAGACAGCCTCGACGACCGAACTTCCGCCGCGATTCTAGATATTCTAGGGTTGCGTATACTGCTCATGCTTCTGTATAATGAGGGACAATATGGCAAGACATGGCGTGGGCGACTATTTTGCGCTTGATATAGGAACAAATGCTGTACGAGTTGTACAGTTATCTACATCAGGAGCGAGCGGCTGGAATCTCCAGCACTTTGGGTATGCACCCTTAGATGAGAAAACAAGTCAAAGTAATTCCCCCGAAAGTCTTCGACGACTCGGTGAAATTATCATGACGGCAGTAGGGCAGAGTGGTATAAAGACAAAGAATGTTGTTGTTGGACTCCCGTCAAGCAAGACGTTCAATACTGTCATTGAATTACCTATCATGCCAGAAGCAGAGTTAAAGAGCACGCTCAAATATCAAATTGACCAATATATCCCGATGGCAATTAACGACGCCAAGGTAGATTGGGCATTGCTCGGTACGTCGCTACATGACGCAAAGATGCAGGAAGTTCTTATTTCAAGCACCGCTAATGCGTATGCCGAAGAGCGTCTCGAGTTCATTGAAGGACTAGGCCTCAATGTTATTGCCGCTGAACCCGATCCGCTCGCAATGATCCGTTCGTTGCTACCTGATGGCATTCCGGATGCACGATTGATTATTGACATGGGCGAACAGTCGACTGACCTCGCAATCACTTTTGACGGCAGTCCACGACTTGTTCGAACGATCCCGATCGGTATCCGTTCGCTTGTCAAAGCAGCTGTTCAGAACTTGAATGTCCAAGAAGATCAGGCTCGCCAATTTATCCTGAAATTTGGACTTGCACCAGACCGCCTCGAAGGTCAGGTGTACCGAGCGATCGAATCAACACTTGATAACTTTGCGACCGAGCTTGTCAAATCGGTGAAATTCTTCCAAACGAGATATCCGAATACACCAGTTGGTGGCATTTTACTGTCAGGATTCAGTGCCGTTGTTCCGCAGTTTGGCGATTATGTGACATCAAAAACGAGCGTTCCATCTGCGGCGGCAAACCCATGGCAAAAAGTAGGTGTCTCTCAGGCCGATCAGCAACAGTTAACGCCGGTTGCTTCTGAATTCGCCACTGTCATCGGGCTGGCGCAAAGAAAGAATAAGTCATGATTGAAATTAATCTGATCCCAGACGTCAAGCAAGAGCTCTTGCGTGCGCAGCGAACTCGCACAACTGTCATTAGTGTCTCGATCACTACCGGTGTCATCGCATTGAGCTTTGTTGCGCTCGTCCTGATCTACGTCTATCTCGTCCAGGGTGGCCGTGAGTTCCTACTCGATAATCAGATCAAAGACAAAAGTAGTGAGCTTGCAAAGATTGACGACCTGTCAAAGGTAATAACGTTACAAAACCAGCTCAAGAAAATTGATGAACTTAATGGGACGAAGAAGATTGACTCTCGAATGTTCGACATGCTCCAGGCTGTCGTACCACCGAACCAAGTAAAGATAGCCTCTGCAAGGATGAGTGCAGAGACAAAGACGATTGATCTTCAGGGCCAAGCAAAGACCTATGATAGCGTTGAAGTGTTTAAGAAGACGCTCGAAGGTGCTGTCGTTGTCTATACTCAAGACGGTCAAGAGAAGACTGACCAGCTTGCAACTAAAATTAATCTTAGCAATATCAGCTACGGCGAAGACGAATCTGGTCAAAGAGTTGTTCAGTTCGCCTTGTCATTCGAATACGCGGAAAGTTACTTTGCAGCCCAGAACCCATCGGTTGTTATTAGGCTGACAAACCAGGGTAACGTAACCGACTCGTACCTAGGTGTTCCGCGCAGTGTATTCGTCAACGGAGGAAGTAACTAATGGCAACCAATGGATCAAGCGCAGGACTACGCAAACGAGCACAGATCGCCAAAGCAAATCGAACAATGTTCCTCTGGATTGCCGCCAGCTCTGCTGTCGTCGGTGTCGCAATTGTTGTGTCATTCTTTTTCGGTCAACAATTGATCTATAACGAGAAGGTGCTGGCTGAAAAGTTATCGACTGTAAATACACTTGATCATAATATTAAGGTGGTTCCAGAACTTCGTGATGCAATTCGCGTTCTCGATACCAACCAGGCACTCTCGAGTGTGAAGGCGAACCAAAACGACCAAGCCGTTCAGGTTATTCTCGATGCCTTGCCATCCGATGCTAACTCGCTTGCCCTTGGTGCATCATTCCAGCAGCGGCTTCTGACCGGTGTGAACGGTGCTTCTATTGATAGCCTCAACGTTTCACCAGTTGTTGGTGTCGAGTCTGACACGAGTGACGGAACAAGTGAGACCGAAGCAGCAGCGAATTCGATTGATTTTCAGTTTACTGTCGTCGGTAACGCAGACGCATTAAAGAAAGTGCTGCAAAATCTTGAACGTTCAATCCGATTGATTGACATTACCTCGCTCGGCATCGAGACAAGCCAAGACAGCCAACAGCTAGTTGTTGCTGGACGAGCGTACTATGAGCCGTCGAAGAAGCTTGAATTAACTGATAAGGCGGTAAAGCTATGAAAAAAACAGACATCGCTATGATCGTATTTATCGCATCGATTAGTGTTGTGGTAGCATTTTTTGCGACTAGTGCAATCGTTGGCGGCTCAAAACCAAAAGAAGAAAAGGTGAAAACGATCGAGCGTATTGAGGTCGGAAACACTGAGCCAAACACGGCTATCTTTAACAGTAATGCAATAAACCCAACAGTTGAAGTGCAGGTCCGCACTCCTGGTCAATAGGGGGCGCAAGTGGCACTTCTTACTGACGACATCCAGGGACGACTAATCCAGCTTCTCATCGATGAGGGGTTGGTCGAAGCGTCCGTTTTGCATGCTGCTGAAGAGCAAGCCAGAGAAGAATCAAAACCATTATTTAGCCTTTTGACCGAACAGGACGTCATCGATGACGAGATGCTGACTCATGCGATCGCGCAAGTCTCGGGTGTACCGTATGTGAACCTGACGAACACAATGATCGATCAAAACATCCTGACTCTATTACCAGAGGATATTGCCGAGCGCTTTATGGCCGTGCCATTAGCAGAAGTGCAGAACCGTCTCGCCGTCGCCATGATTGACGCTAATAACGTCCAGGCTGTTGACTACCTTGCTAACCGCATCCAGCGTCCTCTCAAGGTCTTCATGGCATCAGAGGGTAGTGTCCGTCACGTCCTTGATCAGTACAAAACTGACTTGTCCGATGTCGGTAAGGCCGCTGAGGCGTCACAGCAGGAGGCGAAAGAGCAGGAGGCGAGTGAAGTAAAGACGATTGTCCAGGATTCACCGATTAGCCAGGCACTCAGCAAGATTCTTGAATATGCCATCAAATCTCGTGCCAGCGATATCCACGTTGAACCGATGGAATCGTCTCTAAAGATTCGTGTCCGAGTTGACGGCGTGCTCCGTGAAATCATGCAACTACCAAAGAGTATTGAGCCAGCTCTCGTCAGTCGAGTAAAGATTTTGTCCAACCTCAAGATTGACGAACACCGTACACCACAAGACGGACAGTTCGCTGTCAAGATTGCGAATAAAGAGGTTGACCTTCGTATCGCGATTAGTCCTGTCGTGTGGGGTGAACAGATCGTTATTCGTTTGCTCGACAAATCAGGAAGCTCCTTCGATATCGAAGAAATGGGTTATGCCGGACGAGCCCTTCGTGTCATTCGTCACGGTATCAAGCGACCGAACGGCATGGTCCTGACATCTGGTCCGACCGGATCAGGTAAGTCAACCAGCCTCTATGCACTGATCAAAGAAATCAAAGACGACACTGTCAATATCGTGACGCTCGAAGACCCAGTCGAGTACAAGATGATTGGTGTCAACCAAATTCAGGTTAATGCTGAAGTAGGGCTGACATTCGCCAATGGGCTTCGATCTATCCTTCGTCAAGACCCCGACGTGGTCATGGTCGGTGAGATTCGTGATGGCGAGACGGCAGCGTTAGCCGTGCAGGCAGCTCTGACGGGGCACCTCGTCTTTAGTACACTGCACACCAATAGTTCGGCCGGAGTGTTGCCACGATTGCTCGACATGGGGATTGAACCATTCCTGATCGCGAGTACCGTGAACACGATTATTGGTCAACGGCTTGTCCGCCGGGTTGGGCCAAAACGCGAGACATATCAGTCAACTGCTATTGAAACACAGAATATTATGGCAACAGTCGGACACCTGCTTCCTAAAACTAAAGAGGATGTTGCGAGAGTCTCAGCTGATTTAGGCTACAAAGATCTTCCGTTAGCAGGCCAAACCGCTTATACTTTGGTGAGAGGTATTGATACACCCCAACAGCCTCATGGCTATAGTGGGCGTGCCGGTATCTACGAAGTGATGGATGTGAATCAAGATATCCAAAAGATGATCGTGTCACATTCGACTAGTGCAGAGATCCAGCAAAAGGCTGTGTCGCAAGGAATGATTACGATGCGCCAGGATGGCTACCTGAAAGCACTGAGCGGACTAACAACATTAGAAGAAGTTAACCGCGTCACATCAGATACGGCGTAAACAAATAAAGGTGGGAGAGATATGAATAACCAACAACTAAGAATCGAAGTACTACTCGAAGAAGTCGTCCGCCGAAAAGCGTCCGACCTTCACCTTCAGGTCGGATTGCCACCGATGCTTCGTGTTGATGGTACGCTGATCCCTGTCGCTGGATTTAATCCGCTTGATGAGGCAGCTGTCGAAACATTAGTCTTTGCAATCCTCGATCAAGATCAAAGACAGATCTTATTGAAAGATAAGGAGTTTGACTTCAGCTTTGCCTTTGGGACACTTGGTCGTTTCCGTGTGAACGCTTTTCACGAACGGGGCAACTTAGCTGCAGCCCTTCGATTGATCCCTAATGAAATCAAATCGGTCACCGAACTGGGTATGCCGAATGTCGTTATGAACTTCGCTAACTTCCCGCGTGGCCTCGTTCTCGTGACAGGTCCAACCGGATCGGGTAAGTCAACGACGCTTGCAGCCTTGGTTGATAAGATCAATACTGAACGTGCCCATCATATTATTACGATCGAAGACCCAATTGAATTCACCCATAAGTCTAAGAAATCTGTTGTCGTGCAGCGTGAAGTTCACTACGATACGTATAGCTTTTCGGCCGCACTTCGTTCAAGCCTGCGTCAAGACCCTGACGTCGTCCTGATCGGTGAGATGCGTGACCTCGAGACGATTTCGGCGGCTATCACAATTGCAGAAACCGGACACCTTGTTTTTGCGACGCTCCACACCAACTCGGCAGCGCAATCGATTGACCGTATGATCGACGTCTTCCCGCCGCACCAACAGCCACAGGTTCGTGCCCAGCTATCAAATATCTTGATGGCAATCGTATCACAGCGCCTTGTCCCGTCAATCGGTGGTGGTCGCGTTGCTGCTGCTGAAATCCTTGTTGCTAACCCGGCGGTGCGAAACATTATCCGCGAAGGTAAGTCTCACCAATTGGATGCTATTATCCAAACCGGTGCCGAACAGGGAATGCAGACGATGGACCGCACGCTGGCCAGCCTTGTTCAGGCCGGAACGGTCACATACGATAATGCCCGTGAGTACGCTGTCGATCTGACCGAATTCGAACGATTGATGAGAGGATAACAGACTGTGAAGAAGTATACGTACGAAGCGAGAGACCAAGCGACCAACAAGATTGTCAAATCGACCATTCAAGCCGATTCCGAATCGTCGGCTGCTCGTTTGCTGTCAAAACAAGGCTTCGTACCACTCAAATTTAGTGAGCAGCTAGGTGATGGAAGCTTACTGTCACGTATCACCGGACGCATCACGACAAAAGATAAAGTCGTCTTTACTCGTCAGCTGGCAACGCTTATCGGCGCCGGATTGCCGCTTAGTCAGAGCCTCCACACGGTTATTGAGCAGACGAATAACAAACAGCTTCAATCAGTCGTTCAGGAAATCGCGACATCTGTTGAGGGTGGTAAGTCATTATCCGATTCATTCGCAAAGCACCCAAAGGTTTTCAGTGAAGTGTTCATTTCATTGATTTCAGCGGGTGAGCTATCAGGAACGCTTGATGAAGCGTTGCAACGTGTCGCGGCACAACAAGAGAAAGATGCGGCTATCGTGAGCAAAATTCGTGGCGCCTTAACGTACCCAATTATTGTTTTAGTCGTTATCTTTGGTGTGATGGCGTTTATGATGTTCACGGTCGTTCCGCAGGTAGAGAAGCTGTATCTTGACTTGGACAAGCCTCTCCCGTTACTTACGCAGATTATGGTTAGTACTGCTAACTTTATGGTGAGCTATTGGTGGGTCGTTATTATCGTCCTTGCTGCAGCGATCTATTTCTTCATCCAGTACCTTGGTACCGAAAACGGCATTAGGTTCAAAGATACCTTCAAGCTTAAAGTGCCCATCTTTGGTAACATGTTTCAAAAGCTGTATATGGCACGTCTGTCGCGAACATCACAGACCCTTCTTGGAACGGGTGTCAGTATGCTTGACACGCTCAAGATCACGAGTCGGGCTATCAACAATACGTTGATCGAAGATAGCATCGTTCGTGCCGCGGACAAGGTGCAGGGTGGTAAAGCCCTTTCAGTCGCGTTGACGCCTGAGACAATCATTGCACCATTGGTACCTCAAATGATTAAGATCGGTGAACAGTCCGGCCGGATTGATGAGATGTTAGGTAAAGTTGCTCAAATCTATGAAGATGAATTGGATGAGCAGATCCGTACAATCTCGACAGCGATCGAGCCAGTTCTGATGGTCGTCCTCGCGGTCGTCGCAGGAAGTATGGTCGGTGCGATCCTCTTTCCGATCTACAGTCTCGTAAATGGCATAAATATCTAGACAGTAGCGACTATCTAGGCTACTATAAGCGTAACCAAGTTACTAAGTTCATCGTGAAAGGTGGAACATTCATGAACGCAACAACACATAAAAAAGGGTTCACAATCATCGAGGTCGTTCTCGTGCTTGCGATTGCTGGCCTTATCTTCTTGATGGTCTTCGTCGCATTACCAGCACTTCGTGCGAGTCAGCGTGACGGTGCACGCAAGAATGATGTCGGATCAGTATCCTCAGCAGTCAACTCGTATTCGAGTAATACGCGTGGAACGCTTCCGACCTCTTCTAGTCAATTGGGTAGTTTTAATGCAACAACTGGTAAATGGGATGGATATCTCAATGCCGTCTCTGGATCGACAACTGCCGTCAACTTGGTAGGATCTGATAAGTTACCTGTCAAAACTGGTGGATCTGATGGTGCTATTACAATCTATAACGGTGGTCGATGTGGTACTATTGAGGATAAAACGATTACTGTCAGTAAGGGTTCGGCAAGACAATACGCACTTGTGACTAAGCTTGAAGCCGGTGGTGGTGCAGTATTCTGCCAAGACTCATAGTCTGGGACGATAGGATCGTATGATAACAGTTGTCGTGTACATTGCGCTGATCATCTTTGGCGCAACACTCGGAAGCTTTGCCGGAGCAACGGTTTGGCGACTGAGGGCACGACAACTTTTTTATGATAAAAAAAATGGTGAACCCGTTGATGCAAAAGAGTATAACCGACTAAAGAAATTACTGGGTAAGAAAGTATCGCAAGATAGGTCTCAGTGCCTTCATTGCGGACACGAGCTGAAATGGTTCGAACTTATCCCTGTTGTCAGCTGGCTGGCTCTGCGTGGGAAGTGCCGAGACTGCAAACATCCTATCGGATGGTTCGAGCTCGCGATGGAGCTTGGTGTTGCTGCTTTCTTTGTTTTGTCGTATGCTTTTTGGCCTGTTCCGATCACCGATGCGCTGACAGTAGCTTTATTCGTCAGCTGGCTTGTTGCTGGAGTAGGGTTGGCCATCTTGTTCGCATATGATGCGAAGTGGTATCTGCTGCCTGATAGTGTTAACGTATTCGTCGCAATCATCGGAGCGATCTCGGTCGGACTGATGATACTTATTTCTGGTGATGTATCAGGTATGTTGGTTGGCGCGTTGCTATCGGTAGCTATTTTGAGTGGTTTGTATTTTATCTTGTACGTCGTGTCGCGTCGTGCGTGGATCGGGTTTGGCGACGTCAAGTTAGGCGTTGGACTTGGTTTGTTAGTTGGCGACTGGCAATTAGCACTTTTGACGCTCTTCTTGGCTAACTTCATAGGGTGCTTGATCGTTGTTCCGTTGATGGCGCGCGGAAAGGTCACCCGGACTACACAAATCCCGTTCGGACCGTTTCTTATCCTGGGTGCAATTATTGCGAAGCTGTTTGGCTTTATCATTATTGAATGGTATCTTGGCTTCATTTTATAGGGACAAAGCGTATGATGCTTATGCTATAATGACAGCAGTATGACGGCCTCTTTTACCAAGGGATTTACGATTATTGAAACGATGCTCGTTCTCTCTATAACGGCCATCTTAGTGTCGACCATTATGATATCGGTTGGCGCCTCTCTCAATACGCAACGATACCGCGACTCGGTAGAATCTTTAAAGACGACATTGCAGGCACAGTTTAGTGAGTTATCGAGTGTTCAGAATGCTCGTGACAACACATGGTCGTGTAGCGATACGGCAGAAGTGAGCGATGAAGTACGGGAGGTAAGAGGGCAGAGTAACTGCGTTCTGCTCGGGAAGCTTGTATCGATCGACGGTGGTAAGATGACTATCAAGTCGGTTGTTGGTATTGCGAAAAGTACGGCGACCGCATCGGATGACATCGCAAGTCTCCGTAGTAACTATACGCTCGGCGTGTCACAATTATCGCCATACGATCGTCCGCTCGAATGGGACACGGTCATTGCGAAGCCTGTTCGGGTGAATGATGTCAATACATCTGGTCCATTGTCGCCACGAAAACTATCGATATTATTTCTGCGCTCCCCGGACAGCGGATACATCTACGTATTTAGTAGGGATGGGGTGTCGGATACTCCAACGGCCCGTTATTTGAAGGATATGATAGGCGAGAGTGATGCGCGAACTGAAAAGATCGTCTGTGTTGATCCGAACGGATTAAATCCGCCAGAAAAGATGTCAATTATCATCGGTCAAAACGCATCATCGCCTGGATCAATCGAAACAAAGAGTAATGGGCTGCTTGAGCAAGGGAAATCTGCATGTTAGGACGACGAAAACAAGCTGGCGATACCTTGATCGAAGTCATGTTTGCTGTCACTGTCTTTAGTGCGGTTATTGTCGGTGCGCTGACAATCATGAATCAGGGTGCAGCAGCCGCACAACGCTCTCTGGAAATCACTCTTGTCCGCCAGCAGGTTGATAGCCAAGCTGACACGCTTCGATTCATGCATGATTCGTATGTCTCACTCTACCGACCGGGTATTAGTTTTGCGGCTACTGATCAGTCTCCAGCGGCGCAATGGTACCGTATGACGCGGAGCAGCCAGACGGTCGCAAATGCTGATGCGTACAACGGTGATTCGGCGACGTGCCCTGAAGCGCCGAGTAAGAGTTTTATCATTGATCCGCGAAAAGCGGCCTATATATCGAGCGCATCATCAAAAACAGCTGCCAAGAGTTTCGCTCAGGTGACCTATCGACCAGACGGATCACTCGCCTCAGAGGGCATATGGATTCAAGCGGTACAATCCGCGCCCTCGTCAGACAGACTACAAGCTAATGTCGGGTATATCGATTTTCATATCCGAGCATGCTGGGATGGACCGGGTAATGGGCCAATGCTAAAGACAGGAACAATTGTGAGGCTGTATGAACCGCGATAATAGAGGATTTACGATCATTGAATTGATGTTAGCGATGACATTTATTTCAGTGCTGCTTTTAACGATCGCCTTATCTGTTATTCAGATTGCTACTATATATAACAAGAGTATGGTGCTACGTGAGGTCAACGAGACAGGTCGCATCGTGGGTGATCAGCTACGTCGGGATATTGGAGCGGGGAGCCTCTATGATTTTAGTAGCGACTATCAAACATCGCCGTCTGGCGGTCGTCTATGCCTCGGAACATATTCGTATCTTTGGAATTATGAATCTGCGTTGACGAATCCCGATGAAGTAACGGTTGTTAAATATCAAACCAATAACGAGCCGGTAAAATTAGCTCGGGTTGAAGATCCTAGTCGTGCGTACTGTGCTCGTGGTGACGATGGATTTGTGTATAAGAATATCCGAACCGTCGATCAGTCGAAGTCAACCGAACTTCTTCGGGCAGGCGATCGATCATTGGGTCTTCATTTATTTGACTTGCCGGCCAGTAGTGTCGTGACGGATCCACTATCCAAGCAGGCATTATATGGTGTTAATTTCGTCATTGGTACGAATAACTCAGAAGCCCTCACTGCTGACAAGAAGCAGTGTAAAGCACCGAGTGAAGCCGGTTCTGACTTCAACTACTGTACCGTACAAGAATTCAACCTTGTTATTCGAGCTGGAAGTGGGGTTTAATAAGATGGTAAAAAGCATGAACATAATACATAAACAGCCGCAACGAGGAGCCGTATCAATATTTGTCGTTATATTCGCGACGCTTCTGATTACTGTCGTAACGGTCAGCTTTATCCGAATCATGATACAAGATCAGGATCAAGCCGCTCGTAACGACTTGTCGCAAAGTGCCTATGATTCGGCCCAAGCTGGCGTCGAGGATGCGAAGCGAGCGCTCCTTCGCTACACAAATGCCTGTAGCACATCGACAACATCAACCGAATGCATGGACGCCCGTCAAGCTGTCTCAAGTACTGAATGTAACAAGATTGTTCGATTCGGTAACGTTATCGGTAATGATCCGACAAATAAAGGCGAAGTTCCAGTTCAGCAAACCACCGATGATCGTCAGTTAGACCAAGCGTATACTTGTGTCACCGCGGAATTAACAACAAAAGATGTCATTGGTAATCCAAAGGCGAACGAATCTGTCTTGGTGCCTCTGCGTACCGAACCTTCAAAGCAGTTTGATACGGTCACAGTCGAATGGTTCCATAAAGATAACTTGGGCCCAAGTTCAGATGGGAAGGTAGACTTAACAAGGAATATAGAATCTCCAATGCCACTCGTCGATAAAGCGAAGTGGCCAGCTAACCGTCCATCAGTGATGCGTGTGCAGTTGATGCAGGTCGGCGAATCGTTCACACTGAATGATTTCGATGCTCCAGTTGACGGAAAAAGTAACGCAAACACGCTCTTCTTATATCCAACGTCTTCGGGTGTTGCATTATCATCGGCTGAATTTACTGGTAAGGATGGCCGTCGTGACGACAAGGGCGTCGTTGCCGCTTCACCAACTGATGCACCTTTGCCAGTACGTTGTCGTGATGTGACGAGTGGAGGATACTCTTGCAAGATGTCACTGAAAATTCCAGAGCCAATCGGTGGTGGTGTTGCCAGGCAAGGCTACCTTCGTCTGACACCTCTGTATAATGGAGCGAAATTCAGTGTGACGCTGTCTAATTCCAGTTCAGCCGAAGAGATAAAGTTTGACGGTGTTCAGCCGAAAGTCGATTCGACTGGTCGCGCAAATGACATTTTCCGACGCGTCTCTGCCCGGGTCAACTTATTCGACTTCCCGTACCCTGATGCTGCCGTCGATATCACCGGCAACCTATGTAAAAGCTTTTCAGTGACTGATACGAAATACTACCCAGGCGGTGGCGATTACACCTGTACACCATAGCGGCGAGCTATTCGCTATGAAATTTCTCATATACTTCGCGTAGATGTTCGTCAGTGACGTGTGTATAGACTTGAGTCGTGCTGATATTGCTATGACCTAGCATACTTTGGACGCTCCGGATATCGGCACCGTTCATAAGTAGGTCGGTAGCGAAGCTATGGCGCATCGTGTGAGGGCTGACATGTTTTGTGATACCGGCAAGTTTTGCGTACTTCGACACCATTCGTTGGATGCTGCGGGCGGTCAGACGACGGAAATCACCCGAGGTAGATGCTTCGACATTCTTGCTGTAGCTCAAGAAGAGAGGTGCGAGCGTATCTTGGCGAGCATCGAGGTATCGGTTGACCCAGTCGGCTGTTGCTTGGCTGATAAAGACGGGACGGTCTTTCTGCCCTTTTCCACGTACCATAAATTCGCGACGCTTCGTATTGACGTGGTCACGGTTGAGGTTGACCAGTTCAGACACACGAAGGCCGCTTGAGAAGAGTAGTTCGACGATGGCACGATCACGGAGGCCGGCTTCGGATTCGAGATCAATGGTGTCGATCAAGCGCTCAACTTCGTCGTAGTGAAGGAAGGTGACCTGTTTACGGCTGACTTTCGGGAGAATAATTTTGTCAGGTGAAAGGCTAGGGATGTCACGGCTTGATAAGTACTTCAAGAATCCGCGTAAGGCAATGAGATGGTACGCCTGTGTAATTGTCGCTAATTCGTCGCCTTGGCCGTTCGTGTAGCGGTTCAACCACAGTCGATATTTACGAACAATTTCAGTAGTGATTTTGTCAACTGACATGTCATCGGTGAATTCAACCAATCGCTCCAAGTATAGCTTGTAGTTCTCGGCTGTTTTAGCGGATCGTCCGCCCTCGACTTCAAGATGTTCGATGAAGTCGAGTAAGTAATCGGATATGTATTTTTGTTCGCCCATGGTCTAAGCATAGCGCAAAAGCCAGCAACAGGGTAGAATAGGAACAATGTTGTTACAGTGGTTTGAAGCACTTGTTCTTGGACTCGTCCAAGGTCTCACCGAATTTATTCCGATCAGTAGCTCGGGCCACTTGGTGATCGCGCAGTATTTTATGTCGCGTCAGCCAGATCATTTGCTACTTGAGTTTCTCAATATCGGTACGATGCTCGCGCTATTTGTTTTCTTCCGTCACCGTATTGCACAGATCATTGTTGACATCTTCCGAAACCACAATTACCGGCTCGCTCGAAACGTTATTCTGACATCGCTTCCAGCTGGAATGGTTGGCTTTATTTTTGCAGATTTTATCGCAGCGACGGCTTTCTTCACGAGCACGATTGTCGTGGTCTTTACGCTGGCTATTGTCGGAGCGTTGATGGTCATCTCTGAAAAAATCCCTCACGCTTCATCGGTTCAGAATGGGGAGGCATTATCGCCACTCAGAGCCTTCGGTATTGGTTTAGCGCAGATGATGGCCCTGATACCAGGTGTTTCGCGATCAGGCTCAACCATCCTAGCTGGACGTTTTTTCGGACTCTCAGCCAAAGATGCAGCCGAATACAGTTTCTTGGCATCGCTTCCAATCATGCTTGGCGTGACATTGAAGGTCATTGTGACTGATCATACGTATATGATGCAACATATCGATATTCTCCTGATATCAAATATCGCCGCCTTTGCAAGCGGTTTGCTCGCCGTCGGATTCTTGATGCGCTTCCTCGCCAATCATTCATTGGCTGTTTTCGGTTGGTATCGTATTGGGTTGGCGGCCGTGTTAGCAATTATATTAATAGTACAGGGGTAAAAGATGAACGATCACATTCAACGAACACTTATTTTATTCAAACCAGACGCTGTGCAAAGGGGTGTCGTCGGAGAAATCTTAACGCGATTTGAGCGCGTCGGGCTCAAGATCATCGGTACGAAAATGATTGCGCCTGATCGCGAACACTACTACAAGCACTACGAAGAGATCGGTCAAGTCATTACCCGACGCGGTGAAGATACATTTAATAACGTCCTCGATCTGATGAATCAAGGCCCCGTCATTGCTATGGTGCTTGAAGGTGTCGAGGCGGTCGAACTTGTTCGAAAGCTCGTCGGTTCAACCGAACCAAAGTCATCTGCACCAGGAACAATCCGAGGCGACTTCTCGCACATGAGCTACGGCTACGGTGACGCCACCAACCAGGGTATTCCAAACCTTATTCACGCATCGGGCGACCTTGCCGACGCTGAAAAAGAAATCCCACATTGGTTCAACGAAGAAGAGCTCTATGACTATAGCGCTCTCAGCGAAAAATTCACCCGCTAAATAAGGATTCATTTTACGGATGGTTTCGTTGCCTCTGCAGCCCGAGTATTCGAATGAATACCCGGAGCGAAGCCCGTAACGAAACTATCTGCTAAAATGAGAGTATGCCTCGGTAGCTCAACTGGCCCAGCGAAGCGATAATAATATTCGCAGCTCTATCCAGTTGAATGAAATGGTAGATACGCCTCGGTAGCTCAACTGGATAGAGCAGATCCGTCCTAAGGATAAGGTTGTAGGTTCGACTCCTGCCCGGGGTACCATTTATCGTATTTATTATGCTTATGCTATGATAGTTGTATCATGGCTAAAACAGTGAAAAAACCTCTTAAAAAAGCAGTTCAAGAAAACCAATCAAAAGCACGCCTAAAGAAGGTTCTGTTCCTCTTTCTCATCCTTGCGATTGCCGCTGCTGCCGTGTACGTTTTCTACGGCTATGCTTACCGAACACTCTATGTGCAGCCGCGCGAAGCACGCATCCAAGAAATCTACTCAACACTTAACCTGTCTGATGATTATCAGTTGACTCAGCAAAAAGTTTCAGGTCAAAAAAGAGTGTACGAATGGGATAAGAGTCGTAGCTACTCTTCGGTCAAAGAATACGTCTATGCTGGAACGGTAAGCGACACCTATGGTGCTCTCGACCGCTCAATCAAAGATGCTGGCTACACCGTCATCGGCGACCCGTATCCGGGCTCGGTTGCAAAACAAACTCATTACAAGTCTAGCCGAGGTGAATATATTCGTCTGACTGTTGACAGCAAGCCTCGCAACGACGCCTTCTTTAACTTCACTCGAATGAACCCTGGCAAAGATTTCCCACAATCATTGTTCGATCTTGACCCTAATGCTGGTCCAGCTGAAGTGACGATCAAAGTCAACCTCGACGATAATAACGAGTAGGCCATGTCAAAAGAGAAACCTCTCAAGCAAGATTTTGAAGGGCAACGACCAGGCGAAGAGGTGCTCTTCGTCTTTCGTCGTCACTTGATAGCGATGCGCAAAGGATTTTACCTTCTTCTGATTCCGTTCGCCTTAACTGCTATTCCACCGCTCATCTGGCAGGACAACCTCGAACTGTTCCTGTTGCCAATAGGAGGGTTTGTGCTCGGGCTTCTCTTGTTCTTTTATCACTACATTATGTGGTACTTCACTGTTTACATAGTGACGAGCCAGCGCATCCGCCAGGTGACGCAGCGCGGCTTTTTTGGCAAGGACGTTGTCGAGCTACGTCTGTCAAAGATACAGAACATAAGCTATAATATACCTGGATTTACTGGTGAAATTATGGGATTTGGCACCATTGTCATTCAGACGTTTGTCGGTGACTTGGTGATCAAAAACGTTGAACATCCAGATAAAACATTTCACAAGTTACAGAATGCTGTCGCTGATGCGGTAGAACAGCAAGGGGATTATGAAGAAAGTATTGAACAAACTGCGTCGTAAGAAACAGCCTGAGCAACAGGGTCGCATTACGACCGACACATTAGCAGAGCACCGTGAACGAATCTTGGCTGGTGGACGCCGGTTCAAATACCCGGTTCAATACCAGCGTCACAAGCTCGTCATCAATGCAATTATCATCGGTATCGGTACACTGATATTACTCACCGCCTTGTTGTGGTGGCAACTCTATCTAGTTCAAAATACAAGCGACCTTATGTATCGTATTACTCGAGTACTGCCAGTGCCGGTCGCTTCGATCGAAGGGCAGCAAGTCCGATATAGCGATTACTTATTGAAGTATCGGGGTGCGATGCATTATCTCGTTGAACGTGAACGCTTGAACGTATCGACTGATGATGGCCGCCGGCAATCCGACTTCGTCAAAGACCGCGAGTTACGCGACGTCGTCGCCGATGCGTACGCTGCAAAACTTGCTAAAGAAAAAAATGTGACCGTCAGTGACGTCGAAGTCGAAGAACTCCTCAAGCAACAGCTTGAGCAGGATGGTATCTCTCAGGATAGCTACAACGCCACGATCATGGATTACTACGGCTGGTCTCCGTCGGAATACCGCGAAATTATCAAAAAGAAACTGCTCCGCCAAAAGGTAGGTTATGCAATCGACGAGCGAGCTGAACAGACGTCGAAAACTGTCGGTGATCGCATTAAGGCTGGCCAGACCGACCTAAAAGCTTTGTCGACAACAGTCACGAGCGAAGGTAGCCAGGTCACTTATGGTGCCCTTGGCTGGTTACCAAAAACGAATAACGATGGCGGACTCACTGCCGCCGCATCAAAGTTGAGCGCCGGACAAGTTTCGGGTGTCATCCGACCAACGACTGGTGATGGGTATTACTACCTTAAAGTCCTTGAAGTAAACGAGACGCAGGTTAATTACGAATACATCCAGATACCGCTCAGTGTCTTCAACGAACAGCTTCGTGGCATCGAAGAATCGAACCGTGCCCAATACTTTATCACTCGTCCAGACATTAAAGTCACTAATCCGCAGCAGCAACAGCAGCAATAGAGGAGAATCCTATGTACACTGTGCCCAACCTCGACTACACGTACGATGCACTTGAACCATATATTAGCTCAGCGATCATGGAGCTTCACCACGACAAGCACCATCAGACATACGTTGAAAAACTCAATGCTGCTCTCGAGGACTTTCCTGAATGGCAGTCACTGCCAATCGAACAGCTACTATCTCATATCGACGAATTACCCAAAGAAATTCGCCAAGCAGTCCGCAATAACGGTGGGGGACACTATAATCATTCATTATTTTGGAAAGTACTCTCACCAAACGGTGGCGGTGAACCAGGTGGTGCACTAGGAGAAGCGATTATTGCTAAATATGGTAGTTTTGCAGACTTTACTGAAGCATTCAATACTGCCGCATTGGGATTGTTTGGCAGCGGTTGGGTCTGGCTGACGGCCGACCTCGAGATTGTGGCATCGCCCAATCAAGATTCACCGATCATTGATGGTGGAGACACGCCTTTGATGGGGTTGGATGTATGGGAACACGCCTACTACTTAGATTACAAAAACCACCGCGATGAGTACGTCAACGCTTGGTGGCATGTGGTAAATTGGGCCTTCGTCTCCAGTCGCTATGACCGCTAATTATTGGCGAGCTTCTTGCTTGTCGCGCTCGAATCTTTCGTACATGAGCTCGAGATCTTCTGAACCGCCCTTCGCTTCATGCCAGTTTGAAATCCCTGAACCAAATAGTGTTTCGGCTGTCTGCTGATCAAAGGCAAGGCCGGTCACGCGCATGAAAAGAAATCCGCCGTCTTCTTCTTGGCGAAACACACAACCGGCGGGGAGGACAACGCCATTATAAGCAATTTCCTCTAAGTTAATATGTGTCGAGGCACCATGTGTTTTGTGCCAAAACTTCTTGCCATTAATCGTCTCGGTCTCAAGCGCGTACGATCCTGCGTAGCCAGTTGCTGCTTGGGCAAAATAGACTTCGACATCTTTACAACTGTCTCGCTTGAAGCTGTGAGTGAATGTTGTGACGGGTATATCGGAGGTAGTGATGCCCATTTCACGGGCTGCAGCCGTTTGTTTCATAAGGTCAATAAGGAGGTCGGCACCGACACTGCCGGTAGGAGCGAGGTCAGCAATGTCTTGAGCAGGGTAGCTGATGTAGTCGTTTTTTTCGTCGGACCATTCCTGCATTGCTGGCCTGATAACGGAAAACTCAGATTTTTCGCCCTTAACGATCGTCGCTGCGATTGCTCGAGTCATCCAAGCGTAGGCATTACCGTAGCGGTTATCTTTTTCTGAGCGGAGTTCTTGAATGGCCGCATCGCTAAGCACGAGGTGAGCGGCCTCGATTGCTTGGAGAAACGCTCGCGCGTCATCTGTACGAATGTACTCGGCGTCCTCAGATACGGTATCTAATAATCGTTCGACTTGCGAATGGTAATGAGGGTTAAGTGGATCGTGGTCGGCGTAGTAGCTCTTTGACATGTTTTTTTGAGGAGTTATTGAATATTATTATAGCAAATTATATATAAAAAGTCAATATAGAGACGGGTGACGACAGTGTATGTGTGTAAATAAAAAGCCCCTTAGGGGCACCTCGAACTTTCGTGAGAAAGTGAAGTGCCCCCAAGAGACATCGCTGTATCAGCGGCAGTTAGTCGCCGCCGCCCCCACCGCCGCCGTCGCTGCCCGACGAACCGCTGTCGTAGCTGTGCGAGGAGCCGCCGTGATCGTGTCCACTGTAGTGGTGGCCTCCTCCTGAAGAGTGGGACGAGTCCGACCAGGACGTGTGGTGCTGCGTCGAACGATCGGGCAGGTCGTCGCTGGTCGTCGCCAGGAACGTCGGATAGATCGGCGCGGCGTCATTGGTGCTGCGTCGGGCGGCCTCTTCCTCTTTCTTCTTTCGACGCTTGTCGAAGATTCCCATGGAGTACTCCTTTGATAGGGGTGGATTGTGAGGTACGGATACGTGCGTGGTTTATTCAATCATAAGATACGAAAGTCTGTCAAATAAAAAGAAGACCTGTTGGTCTTCAAGTGATAATCTCGTGGCGGGCCCGACCGGATTCGAACCGGCGATCTCCTCCGTGACAGGGAGGCGTGATAGGCCAGCTTCACTACGAGCCCACAAATGCGTGGAACTTGGTGGCCTTCAGATAGTTCTGAACCAAGCTTTATAGATTTTAGCAGTTTTCCCTCTGTCTGACAAGAGAGCCGATGGTACTTTGTCTACTTGGTGTTTTAGGGGACGACCAGTATAATAGGGCGGTAAGGACGTGCCGCTATAGCTCAGTTGGTAGAGCGACGCATTCGTAACGCGTAGGTCTCCGGTTCGATCCCGGATAACGGCTCCATATATTATGTTTGAAACCATAAAACACTCATTCAAAGAACTCATTACTAACCGCTATCTGACGACGCTCGCTGTCGTCACATTGTTGTTGGCAGTTGCTTTTGTTATCTATATCGTATTGTTTGTGCAGCCTAGCGAACTGCAACTGGTGACGCACTATACAGCGTTCGGAAGTACTAATTTGTACCGCGATCAATGGTTCTATCTTTTGTCGTTCGGAGGGTTTGCTGTGATTGTTGCGTTACTACACACGGCTGCAGCCATTAAGGTCTATGTCACGAAAGGCCATCCCTTAGCGTTATTAATCGCCTGGATGGGTATTGGCATCATTCTGTTCGCATGGGTGATGAGCTTCTCGATTATTAATGTCTGGTCACCAGTCTAAGATGGCTGAATTCGAGCTGCCCCTCGGCAAACGAACTCGGTTTTATCGATTTTTTGAACGCGTTCCGGCTATTCTGAGCTACGGTGCGTTCATTTTATTGATTGTTCTGTCGTTGATATCGCCACTTTTAGCGGCAATCTATCTGTTGCTTATTATTATTACATTGCTAGTTAGATCTGTTCTAATTGCCTACGACACCCTCCGGGGACATTCTCGACTCATGAAGTCGCAAAAGGTTGATTGGTTACATCGTCTCCATGATATGGAAGACCCGAGCGCGGCGTATGAGACACGTCGGCATGAATCAACTCGTGGATATGGATTGCTTCAGCACGTCGAAAATCTTCGTTTGGCAGCAGCGGACCCAGCAGCCTTTCCGAAGCCGTCTGATCTTTATCAGTTAGTGATTGTTGCTGCTTATAATGAGCCGTATGAAGTCCTTGAGCCGACGCTGCAGTCAGTGGCGGCGTCACACTACGATAAGAAAAAGCTGGTCGTCGCATTAGCATATGAAGAACGTGGTGGTGCGGATATTGAAAAGACAGCGCAGCAGTTACAGAAAAAGTTCAAAGATGTCTTTCTCGACTTTATTCCTATCAAACATCCGCGTGATTTGCCGAACGAGATCGTCGGTAAGGGTGGAAATATTACCTATGCTGGCGAACAGATGCAGTCTTGGTTCGATGAGCGGGGAATTACCTATAAAGATGTCATTGTGACGACGCTTGACTCCGACAACCGACCGCATCCGTCTTATTTTGCATATACAACGTACGAGTATGTCGTTAATGAGGATCGCAAGCATCTGGCGTTCCAGCCGATTGCACTTTTCTTTAATAACATTTGGGACGCGCCGGCACCAATGCGTGTTGTTGCTACAGGTAATACGTTCTGGAACATCATCAGTTCGATGCGGCCGCATATTATGCGTAATTTTGCGTCTCACTCGCAGCCAATGGACGCACTGGTCGAGATGGATTGGTGGTCAAAGCGCTCGATCGTCGAAGATGGGCACCAGTTTTGGCGCAGTTATTTTTACTTTAATGGTAATTATTCAGTTCATCCCGTCTACATCCCAATTTATCAGGACGCAGTCATGGACGTCACGTATTGGAAGACACTCAAGGCGCAATTCATCCAGTTACGACGGTGGATGTATGGCGCATCTGATATTCCATATATCGCTTCGCATATCTTTACCCGCAAGCGGACAGTGCCGTTTTGGCCGGCACTTATCTGGTTCTTTCGTGCCCTTGACGGGTATGTCACCGCGGCAAGTGTTTCGATCATCGTGGCTTTTGGTGGCTGGGTGCCACTATTGCTGAACAGTGATGCATATAGGGATGTGGTCGCACACCAGCTGCCAGACGCGATCAGTATCATTCAGCGGGTGGCGCTGCTGGGACTGCTATTGATGGTGTTCTTGGCGCTCAAGATGTTGCCGCCGCGACCAGCTCGATACAAACGTCGTCGGACGATCGGAATGGTGTTGCAGTGGTTCTTGATGCCAGTTGCAGCAATCGTTTTCTTATCCTTTGCGGCACTGAACGCCCAGGCTCGGTTGTTCTTTGGCCGTTATCTGACGAAGTTTGATGTGACAACAAAGACGACCGTTGCTGAGAAAGATCGTCGACGATTAAAGCGCATTGCTGATAAGAAATCTTCGTTGTAGCACTACGTTTCCATGTGTAAAAACCCTCCGGTAATGGAGGGTTTTTATCTGCGCAGATGAACAGTCAGGGATTAAATAGTCCTGATCCGAACGTCGCGCTTGATCTCTTGGAGCGTTTTATTGTATTCGAACGATAGTGAGAATCGATCAAGTTTTGATGGTGTGTTTGCTGTTTCAATCTGTTGCTTATGATGTGTATCACGCATATATACATATTAGCATAAACACTATATATTGTCAATCGAACACTAAATGGCGTGATATATCGTTTATGGTATATCTGTTTGACAATGTGCGGCAACGCGGTAGTGGAAAACTTTGATGATGTGTGGGGAAAAGAAAAACCCCTCCGCACGGAGAGGTGTTTCTTTTAAGAATGTTCAGCATAGGGAGGCGGGGAGTCGCCTTCAAGTGTCGCTTGATAGGCGATGTACGTGGCCTTATTGTTACTCATATGTGCGATAGATGATATCGGTACCCAGCGGGCTTCAGTAATCTCTTCATTAGGAATTCCGGATACTACAACTCGCTGGGCTACATGCGTCACAAATGCAAAACTGAGCCGGTCCCTATGACCCTTTGTCGCCGAGGTGTAAACGACTTTTAGCAGGTGGCACTGACTCGGTGTTATGGCGATCCCGACTTCTTCTTTTGTTTCGCGAATGGCTGCGTGAAGGGGAGATTCGTCGAGGTCTATAACGCCACTAGGGAACGTCCAATGATCTTTATAGCTTGCTTTTACCATTAACACCTCACCCTGATAATGAATGGCGAGTGCTGCGTTCATGATTTTGCTCGGGAGACGGCGCTCCCAAGCAATCATTTCTTCGTCACTGTACGGCTTCATTATTTTGTCAGCGTTTGTTTGACTCGTTTCGATACAAGGAAGTAAGGGATCCATATCGCAGCAGCGACAACGCTTCGTCCAACCATGCCGGCAGCTTTCTGGAGTTCAGTCTGAACATTGAGGTTGTGTTCAGCGAATACTGCGCTAGCCCAGAAATAATCAATCGTACCGGTTATGATAATACCGATAAGCAGGCCGATGGCGATAGGCTTGGCAATACGCTTTTGCTTTATGATGAGTACGATGAGGGTGACGATCACTGCGATCGCCAATGCAAACTGAAAGACTTCGAACTGGAGGATAGGGCGCAGGTCATTCACGAAGGCGAGTGACGCCGGTGCGGCTGATTCAAGTTCCTTGAATGCGCCTGGGTATGACGCGAGTTGAACGAGATTGTAGACACCAGCAATACCAAGTCCAATAACGAAAAAGAGAAGCCAGCCGCGGACGCCCTGTAATGATGGCGCTGCAGTGCTCGGTGGTGTTGCCTCGGTAGGGCTTGAATGAGAGGCTCTATTGTCTGTACCGTCTGGTTTCATATCGATCTCCTTTGTTATGTGTGCTTGTAGTATATAAGAAAGAGCCTGAAATAAACATTCAAGCTCTTTACTGTTGGTTTCAATCTGGTGGGTCCTAGAGGATTCGAACCTCTCACCTCCACAACGTCAATGTGGCGCTCTAGCCAAATGAGCTAAGGACCCAGGTGGTCTGTCGTAAGACTTCATATAGGATAGCAAAAGAGGGCTAAAATCGCAACTCCTACCGGTAGGATGGATGATGCTTATGTTAAAATGAATGCATATGCAGTGGGCACCGTTCAATGAAAAGAAACAATCTGGATTTACTATCGTCGAACTGTTGATCGTAATTGTTGTGATTGCAATCTTGGCCGCTATCACGATTGTTGCCTATAACGGTATTCAGAATCGTGCCAAAGCATCGGCTGCGCAAACTGCCGCGTCGCAGGCGAGCAAGCGGGTTATGCAAGCTGCAATTGAGTCAGGTACGGAGGTTTACCCTGATGATCAAGCTGCTTTCGATGCCCTCAAGATTAGCTCTGGATCAGCGTCATATCAATATTCATCGAATAATACGACAAATCCGAAGACGTTTTGTATCACGGCAACGGTTCAAGATACAAGTTACTATATCAATAATACGTCCGCAACTAGTCCAATCGCTGGAGGATGTCCTGGTCACGGACAGGGTGGCGTGGAGCCTATTACGAATTTTGCCGTTAATCCGAACGCGGTCGGTTCGCTCGCGGGATTCAATCAAGCCGGTGCAAACGTCGCCGCAAACACCGCTTCAATTGAAAGCGATAGGGCGCATAGCGGTTCGACCTCGTTTTTCCGTAATATCACAGGGACGGGCCAAACAGGTGCGTCAGCTCAAACATCTCCATCGGCTCGTCCACGCGTAAATGCAGGCCAGCAGTTTTCATGGTCATTATGGATATACTCAACAAAAGCCGGAACGCTAGCATCGTATTGTGATGGGTCAAAAGTGGCTGATGGAACTGGTGCGGGACTTAGTACGGGTACGATGTCAATCCCGGCTAATACATGGACGAAAATGACAGCGACAGCGACGGCGAGCGTTGACATGTACGTGGCGCAATGCGGTGGCTATAATCTATCGGTTGTGGCAGGTGATAAGGTGTGGTTTGATGAATTTATGCTCAATAGTGGTACCGCTGCTGGGTATGCTGACGGAGGTTCAAGTGATTGGGCGTGGACGGGTACTGCAAATGCATCGTACTCGACGGGGCCGAGGAAGTAGTCATGCCCCGCAGGCGTGATGGATTTACGATTGTCGAACTTTTAATTGTTATTGTTGTAATAGCGATCTTGGCTTCTATTACAATCGTCGCGTATAACGGAATCACAAATCGAGCAAAAGATACTTCCGTTCAGTCAACGCTTTCTAGCTTTGCAAAAAAGCTCGAACAATATAGGTTTTCGGCGACGGATGGGAGCGAAAAATATCCGCCAAACCTCTCAGCAGCTGGGCTATCAAGCCCTAATGATACCGCCGTGAACTATAAAGTCATAGACGCATCATCATATTATTGTTTGGATGGATCTGTAGATACATCGAAATACTATATTTCAAGCCTGACACAAAAACCACTTCCCGGTCAATGTCCATCAACTGACAACCTCGTCGGATGGTGGCCACTGAATAATTCAACAAAAAATATGGTGACAGGCGATACGAATGCCGTTTCCTCTGGGATCACATCGACTGTTGGACAGAATGGGGCTGCGGGTGGTGCATATAGTTTTACTGGAAACGCGACAGATAGCTTTATTGATACACAGCATAAATCTACGAGAGCACAGTTTACTATGTCTATTTGGGTATATCCGACAGCTGATTCGGGCTACAGGACACCTTTGTCTGAGGTGAGGGATTGCTGTGGAACCGGGTATAAGGGAGCGGAAATAAAAACTTCGTACGGTGCCGGCAACCCAAGTATCGATATATGGACGGGCGGAAACGGTTCTCAGGGGACGGGTGGTTCTACGCTGCCGCTCAATGCATGGACACTCTTGACGGCTACCTACACCGGTTCAAAGCTATATCTTTATCAAAACGGTTCGTTATCTTCGCAACGTGATTTTAGCGGTGATCCGGGGATGCCAACGGCGACTTTAAAGATTGGTCGCATGGGTGAATCACCGGCGGGTGGATTTGCAGGTCGAATCGATGATGTCCGTGTCTATACTCGCGCTTTGACGGCTGCCGAAGTGCAGAATTTGTATCAAATAGGAGCGCAATAAGGTATACTGTTCGTAGGTAATGACGCGACCTAACCACTCGCTGAACCTCGTGACTGTCATCTGTGCGTTAACTGATGTCACAAGCAAAACGTCCGGTGGAACCGCCCTGCATTCGCATGGCCCGAGACATGTAATCGAAGGATTTAATTATTTAAACCCGACATTGCATGTTTCTTTTTATTTAAACAGAGGAGAGAAAATGAGCGAACATTTACACGCAATGAGGCATAGCCTGGCTCACATTACCGCGAGTGCGGTGCAGCAGCTATGGCCGGAAGCGAAATTCGGCGTTGGGCCGGTCGTTGAAAACGGCTTTTATTACGATATTGATTTAGGTGAGCGAAAAATCTCAGAATCTGATTTCGGTAAGATTGAGAGAAAGATGCGCGGTATTATTGCACAGAGGCAGGATTTTGAACGATTCACGATGCCGATCGCTCAAGCAATTGATTGGGCAAAGCAAAATGGGCAGCCATATAAGGAAGAATTGTTGAATGATCTGGGTCGGGCCGGAACGACAGTTGCTAAAGATCTTGATGCTGATGAGCTTGGACTGGCGGGCGATGGCGATGCTGCTGTTGAGGAAGTGTCATTTTACAAAAACGGCCAGTTCGTTGACTTATGTCGTGGCCCTCACGTTGAAAATACGAAGGAAGTTGGAGCGTTCAAGCTGCTTCGTGTTGCTGGTGCCTACTGGCGCGGTAACGAAAAGAATGCGCAGATGCAACGACTATATGGCGTCGCTTTTGAAACACAGGAAGAACTTGATCAATACCTCGAGAATTTGGAACTAGCGAAGCAACGTGATCACCGCAAGCTTGGCCGTGAACTTGACTTGTATACAATTTCTCAACTAGTTGGTCCGGGACTTCCTCTGTTTACGCCGCGTGGCACAATCTTGCGTGACCTGATGAGTGCGTACTCAAATCAGTTGCGTCAACGCTATGGTTTCCAAAAAGTATGGACGCCGCACATTACGAAACAGGCGCTGTACGAAACCTCTGGCCACTGGGCGAAATTCGGTGACGAGTTATTCTTGGTGACGAGCCAGGAAACAAGCGATAGCTTTGCCTTGAAGCCGATGAACTGTCCGCATCATACGCAGATCTACGCATCAAGCCCGCGGAGCTATCGTGATATGCCGGTACGATTCCTCGAAACGACAACCGATTATCGCGACGAGAAGACCGGTGAATTGGGTGGCCTGAACCGAGTGCGCTCACTGACTCAGGACGATAGTCATGTTTTTGCCCGACCTGATCAAATCGAGCAGGAGATCAACAATTTATTAGCAAGTGCCCGCGAGCTCTACGAGACAATCGGTATGAAATTACGGGTTCGTTTATCATATCGTGACGAAGGCGAAGGCTACCTCGGAGATATCTCTCTCTGGGAGTCGGCTCAGGCGCAGTTGAAGGCGGCAGTCATCGCCAACGGCCTCGATTACTTCGAGCAAGATGGTGAAGCGGCTTTTTATGGTCCAAAGATCGACTTTATGGCAACCGATGCTATCGGGCGTGAACACCAGGTAGCAACAGTCCAGCTTGATTTCGTTCAGCCGCAGCGATTCGAACTTAAATATACCGACGCGGATGGTGAGGCGCAAACGCCAGTGATGATCCACTGTGCTCTTCTCGGTTCGATCGAACGCTTCCTTAGTGTCTTTATCGAACATACAGGCGGCTGGTTCCCATTTTGGGCTGCACCAGAGCAACTTCGTATTTTGACGATTAACGATACCGTTACCGAGTATGTTGGTCAGATTCGAGAACAGCTTGATGGTCTTGTTCTCGATGTGCCAGTTCGATTCAATGAACTGCGTTATACGGTCGATGATCGTAACGAATCACTTGGTAAGAAGATCCGTGAAGCAACGACGATGAAGATCCCCGTCCAGCTGATCGTGGGGCCAAAAGATATGGAGGCGGGTGAGGTGAGTGTCCGGACCCAAGCCGGCGAAGAAAAAGTAGCGCTTGCTGAATTAGTCGATTATCTCAAGGCTCTTTAATGTCATGAAGCGTCTTGTTATAGCGATTGATTGCGACGACGTACTGGTGCTCACGACGCCGTACTTCGTTGCGGCATATAACAAGACCTATGGAACAAATGGAACACTATTAGACGCTCCTGACGTCTATTCGCCTGTCTGGAACGCTGACCCTGACACGATTGTTCGACGATGGGCCGACTTGATGGAAACAGCAGAATACAAGATGCTTGAACCCGACGATCAAGAAGTATCGATACTACGGCGTTTGGCTCAGCATCATGAATTACATTTGGTGACGGCTCGACAAGAAGCTGAGCGGTCATTCACTGTCGAGATGCTCGATCGAAAGCTGTCTGGCATTTTCACGTCCCTTGAGTTCGTCGGATGGGGTGGATCGAAAGGTGAGGTGTGTCGTCGGATTGGTGCCGACCTGCTCATCGATGACAGTTACCGCAATTTGCAAGATGCGATGCGTCACGGTATGCCATCTGCGGGGACAGTGCTGTTTGGGACGCTTCCCGCAACGCTTGCCTACAAAGATAAAGCCGACAGCGTCTATTGTCGTGATTGGGGTGAAGTGGATGCCTATATTGCGTCACTCGCAGGAGCTTAATTGATGGATGGCGACAAAAGGACATTTAGGAGTGATGTTGAGCAGTTGATGGCACGCGTTCCGGTGGGCAGAGTCACGACATATGGTGATGTGGCTGCATTGGCCGGTCACCCGTACGCGGCTCGTATTGTTGGTGGGATGGCACATCATGGTGACGTGCAGCTACCGTGGCACCGCCTCGTCAATCGTTTTGGCGGACTTGCGGCAGGCTATCATGGTGGGCGACGGGCGCAGGCTGAGCATCTTGCTGCTGAAGGTGTCACGTGCACAAACGACATTGTCGATAACTTTCAGGAGCTACGATGGCACCCCTAATAGTTATTGTCGGTCCAACAGCAAGTGGGAAAACAAG
>CAJYIP010000049.1 GCA_913775275.1 Patescibacteria group bacterium
CAAATCGTCAAGCAGACATCAGAAAAAGTCGAGGATGCAAAAATTGCCCTTCGTAACATCCGCCAAGATGCGTTAAAAGAAGCAAAGCGGCTTAAGGAAGCAAAGGAAATTTCCGAAGACGATATGAAGCGAGCTGAAAAGCAAGTCGACGACTCGATGTCACAGTTCAATACTCAGATCGATACGATCTTTAAGGACAAAGAGAAAGAAATCCTGACAATCTAATGACCGATCATATCGAACCGGTTATCCCGCGCCACATCGGCTATATCGTTGATGGTAATCGTCGCTGGGCAAAAACCCATGGCTTGCCTACATATGAGGGACATTTAGCTGGTTATAATGCTTTGAAAGACATCGCGTTCGCAACTCACGAAAGTGGCGTCGAATATATGAGTATTTACGTGTTCTCGACCGAGAACTGGAAGCGTAGCCAAGAGGAAATTGGCAATATTATGGGTCTGATGCTCCGTCTGTTCACAACCGATGCAAAGATTTTTACCGAACGCAACATCCGCCTGAAGGTCCTCGGTATGCGTGATGGATTGAACAAAAAACTACTCGATGCGATTGATAAGCTCGAAGAAAAAACGAAGCATAATTCGGCTGGAACTCTGGCGGTCTGTCTGAACTATGGAGGGCAGCGCGAGATTGTCGACGCAGTCAAAAAAATCGTTCAATCGGGTGTCTCGCCTGATAACGTGAATGAGGATTTGATCGCTGAACATTTGTACGGTGGAGAAGTGCCGCCTGTTGATGTTATCGTCCGAACGAGTGGTGAAAAGCGTCTCAGTAATTTTATGCTATGGCGGGCTGCCTACAGTGAATTCATTTTCCTTGAAAAAATGTGGCCGGAAATGACAAGTGAAGACGTGGCAGCTATAATTGAAGAATATTCGCGTCGACATCGACGATTTGGAGGGTAAATGTCGTTACTATTAGGTATCATCATTGGGTTGTTCGTATTAGTTTTCTTGGTTGTCATCCATGAGCTTGGCCACGCTATCGTTGCGCGTCGTAACGGTGTCGTGGTCGAAGAATTCGGTATCGGTTTTCCTCCAAAAGCGTGGGGCAAGAAGCTTAAAAACGGTATCTTATTCACCGTAAACTGGCTACCGCTTGGCGGCTTTGTCAAACTGCAGGGTGAACACGATGCTGCGTCAAAAATAGGCGACTATGGCCATGCAACCTTTTGGCAAAAGACAAAAATATTGTTCGCTGGTGTCGCTGTTAACTGGATAGCAGCAATTGTTATTTTGACCATTTTGGCTTTGGCCGGCCTGCCAAAGATTCTTCCGAACCAATTTACCGTGCCAAGTGATGCATCTGTGACCACGTCTCCTGTGACGACAACAGCGGTGACGGCTGGTGAACCAGCTGACAAGGCGGGTATCAAGGCTCGCGACCAGATCGTTGCGATTAACGGCACACCGATCAAGACGACGACTCAATTCATTGACGTGACCCGCGAAAATAAAGGCAAAACAGTCGCCGTCACGTATGAGCGAAATGGCAATGAAACAACCGTCGACGTGCCGCTACGAGGTGATGACAAGCCTGCTTTTGGGGCTGGGCTAGGACAACAAGAGACGATTCGATCAACCTGGTCGGCGCCAATCGTCGGTGTTGGTACGACAGTACAGTTCACCATCGTGACGCTTCAGGGTGTCGGCGAACTGATCGGTAATTTCTTTGGCGGATTGATTCAGCAGCTGAGTCCTGATCAAACCGTGAGGCAGCAAGGGGCAAAGAATGTCGACACTGCTGCCAATAGCGTTGCCGGACCAGTGGGTATTCTAGGTGTCATTTTCCCGGCTGCCGGTGAAGCCGGACCGACACAGGTATTGTTCCTCGCAGCAATCATATCGCTGACGTTGGCAGTCATGAACACACTGCCGATTCCATCGCTCGATGGTGGGCGATGGTTTGTGACAGCACTGTTCAAACTGTTCCGTAAACCACTTCACAAAGAAACTGAAGAGAAGATCCACGGAACCGGCTTCTTACTTTTGATGGCACTGGTCATTGTCATCACTGTTGGTGATATTGGAAAGTTTTTCTAAGGCTATGTCTTTGAAGCGAAAAATATTACTTGCGATAGCATTGCCTGTATGGGTGCTCATCGGCTTTTATGGTGCACAGCTGATAGCTGCACTTCTGATCCGTGGGTTAAGGTACGTTGGCCTTGATTTGACAACCATTAACGAGGCATTATTGCAGACGAGCTTTGGCGCCATCGTCTATACGCTGGCGATTGCAATTGTCATCGGATTACCGTGGCTCGTACGAAAGATACGAACGACACGTGCTGACATTGGTTTACAACGATTGCCGTCATGGAAAGACCTCGGTGTTGCGCCATTGGCATTCATTGCATACTTTATTCTTAGCGCAGTTCTTCTGATCGTTGCGCAGCATACATTGCCGTTCATTGATTTCCAGCAGGTTCAGGATACCGGTTTTGGACAGCTCGGATCGCGATTAGAATTGACTCTAGCATTCATCACCTTGGTCATTATTGCACCGGTTGCCGAAGAAATCCTTTTTCGTGGCTATCTGTTTGGAAAACTACGCAAAGCCGTGCCGTTGTGGCTCGCAATACTCTTAACTAGTCTCTTGTTCGGGACTGTTCATGGACAGTGGAATGTTGGTATCGATACCTTTGCACTCAGTGTTGTGATGTGTTTGGCTGTCGTTTGGACAAAAAGTCTATGGCCGGCCATATTGGTGCATATGCTCAAGAACGGTTTAGCATTCTACTTCCTCTTTATTAACCCTATGATTTAGCTTAGAATAGGGAAGCAAGAAAAGAGATCTTATGAGAGTTTCACAACTATTTACCAAAACGACCAAAAACGCTCCAGCTGACGAAGTTGCCAAGAACGCGCAACTGCTTATTCGTGCCGGTTATATCTACAAGGAAATGGCTGGTGTCTACGCCTATTTACCACTAGGTAAACGTGTCCTTGAAAAGATTATTCAGATTATTCGTGAAGAAATGGACGGTATTGGTGGACGAGAGATAAGTCTTACTGCACTCCAGTCGAGCGCTGTCTGGGAAACGTCAGGTCGTTGGGATGATGAGGTGATGGACGTCTGGTTCAAAACGAAACTTGCCAGCGGCAGCACGCTGGGTCTGGCTCCAACGCACGAAGAGCCACTGACGCAGCTCATGAAAAACTACATTCATAGCTACAAAGACCTACCGGTATACCCTTATCAATTCCAGATCAAATTCCGCAACGAGCTTCGTTCAAAGAGTGGGTTGATGCGTGGTCGTGAGTTTTGGATGAAAGATCTGTATAGCTTTAGTCGCACGCAGGCTGAGCACGACGAGTTTTATGAAAAGGTAAGTGACGCATACGCGCGTGTATTCCAACGTCTTGGTCTCGGTGATCTGACCTACAAAACGTTTGCCAGCGGTGGAAGCTTTGCAAAATTCAGTCACGAGTTCCAGACGATTAGCCCGGTCGGTGAAGACAAGATCTATGTGAGCAAAGAAAAGAATATCGCTATCAATGAAGAAGTCTATAATGATGACGTCCTCGCAGAGCTTGGTATCAGCCGCGATGAACTGACCGAAGAGACGGCAGTTGAAGTTGGTAATATCTTTACGCTTGGAACGCGTTTTAGCGAGCCGCTTGAATTGACGTTTACCGACGAAGACGGCACAACCAAGCCGGTTATCATGGGAAGCTACGGCATCGGCCCAAGCCGATTGATGGGGCTGATTGCCGAACATTTTGCTGACGATAAAGGGCTCGTATGGCCAAAGAATGTTGCGCCATTCACGGTGTACCTCGTTCGCATTGGCAATGACGTGACCGAGCAGGCTGATACGCTCTACGAGACGTTGACCAGTAAAGGCATAGAGGTTCTCTACGATGACCGCGACGAACGCCCAGGTGCCAAGTTCGCCGATGCCGAGTTGCTTGGTATCCCACAGCGTGTTACCATAAGTCCTCGCTCCCTTGAGCAGGGCGGTTACGA
>CAJYIP010000050.1 GCA_913775275.1 Patescibacteria group bacterium
GTTCGGCTTGCTCTTTTAAGGCTTTGATTTTGTCGCTGCTTGCCAGCTTTTCCCGCCCGAGAAGAGTTTCAATTGTGGTGTTTGAAATACGCATAATGCTTATGCTCAATTGTAGCTTATTCGAGGATCAATCTCTAGTGTATAATAACGGATGTGAAAAAGACGGTTTACAGTGAAGACGATATGAAGGCACTTGGTGCACGTTTTGGAGCCGCCCTGTCTGGCTATGAAACGATCGAACTGATTGGTGACGTTGGCGCCGGAAAAACAACGTTCGTCAAAGGACTGGCAAAGGGCATGGGTATTGACGAAGATGTTCAGAGTCCAAGTTTTACGATCAGCCGGGTATACGATACTTCTACTAATGGTCTACTTGCACATTACGATTTTTATCGTCTCGGCGAAGCTGGAATCTTGTCCGAAGACGTCCAAGAGTCGATGGCCGACCAGGAAACGGTGACGGTGATTGAATGGGCGGGTATCGTTAATAATAGTCTTCCGGAAACACGGATCCGTATCGAAATTATTGCAGCTGACGAGACGACTCGAACACTAATGATAGACACACCTGCGTATATCGAGGAGGACATAGGATGATACTCGGCTTGAATACCTCGACGCCAACCTGTGCAATGTTTCTCATGAATGAAACGTGGCGCGATTATGGCTGGGAGGCGGGGAGGAATCTCGCCGATGAACTGCTGGGCCGAATTGAAAGGGCAATTACGTCAGAAGGTGGTAAAAGCCTCGAGAACCTCAGTGGAATTATTGTCTATAAGGGCCCAGGATCTTACACAGGGCTGCGTATCGGTTTGACTGTCGCAAATACTCTCGCTCAAAGTCTTCAGCTACCAATCGTGGGCGTGACGGGCGAAGCATGGCTCGAAGATGGGTATCGACAATTACAACAGGCTCACAATGATGGTATCGTTATGCCGGTCTACGGTGGTCAACCAAATATTACGACGCCGCGCAAATAAGCTTGCGCTAAGCAAACGACCAGCGCTACAATGAGAAGAGTCTGAAGAGACTATTTGCATTAATTTGAACCATTCGGAACGACTGTGATTACTATTTCGCTAAGATGAACACTTGGCCAGTTGTGACCGAGGAAGGATACATTATGATAGAAATCATTATTGCCGCTATTATCGGTCTTGCTGCTGGTGCCGGTGGAGCGATTAGCTACGCCCGAACAAAAGCAATCGGCGGGAAGCACAAGGCTGACCAATTAGTGGCCGAGGCAAAAACGAAAGCTAGCGATATTGTCTTGCAGGCAAAAGACGAATCATTGTCGCTCATGTCCGAAGCAAAGAGAGAAGAGAGTGATTTACGCCGGAAATGGGACAAAACCGAATCTCGTCTTGCTGAGCGTGAGACATCTCTGGACCGAAAACTTGACGAACTTGATCGACGCGCCGAATCACTACGCAAGCAGGAAGACGAAGTCGAAGAACTAAAGACTGACATTCGTGATATTCGGACACGTCAGCAAGAAAAGCTTGAAAAGATTGCTGGTCTCAAGAAGGCTGATGCCGCACAAAAGCTGATGGACATGACGGAGCGTGATATTAAAGACGATCTGCTTGGACTAGTAAGTAAATTGCAAAATGATGCTCAGAGCGATGCTGAAGAGCGAGCACAGCTCATCCTCGTTACCGCAATGGAACGAATGAGTAGTGAGGTGACGGCGGAGCGGACTGTGACTGCAATCCGTTTAACTGATGATGAGATGAAGGGTCGTATTATTGGTAAAGAAGGTCGTAATATTCAGGCGTTGCAGCGGGCAACAGGTGTCGACATTCTCGTTGACGACACGCCTGGTATGATCATTTTGTCGAGTTTTGATCCACTGCGTCGACAGGTTGCTCGCCTCTCGCTTGAACTTCTTATGAAAGATGGTCGTATTCATCCGGGGCGCATCGAAGAAGTTGTCGCTAAGGCGCAGAAAGAAATCGACAAAGAAGTTATTCGTGCCGGTGAAGACGCTGCGCGCGATGTTGGTGTTGTTGGCATTCCTCGTGAAATGCTTCAGCTGCTCGGTGAACTAAAGTTCCGTACCAGTTACGGCCAAAATGTATTACTCCATAGTACCGAGATGGCGCATATGGCGGGTCTCATTGCTGAAGAGATTGGTGCTGATGTACGGACGACAAAGATTGCCACACTTCTTCACGATGTCGGCAAAGCTGTCACACACAAAGTTGAAGGAAAACATCACCATATCGGCGCCGAGCTTGCCCGGAAGTACGGCATGAGTGATGCAATCGTCCACGCAATCGAAGCCCACCACGACGATATCGAAGCGACGACACCGGAGGCCCTTGTCGTTCGTGTCTGTGATGCTCTTTCGGCTGCTCGTCCAGGTGCTCGCAACATTAGTGCTGAAAACTTTGCCGAACGAATGCGTGACCTCGAAAATATCGCGAGTAGTTTTAAGGGAATTGAGAAGTCCTACGCCATCAGTGCAGGGCGTGAAGTCCGCGTAATTGTCCGACCAGAAAATGTTGACGATTTGACGGCACTAAAACTTGCGCGAGACATTGCTACAAAGATTGAAAGTACTATGCAATACCCGGGAACGATCA
>CAJYIP010000051.1 GCA_913775275.1 Patescibacteria group bacterium
GATGGATTATTAAACGAGGCATTAATTCACTTGAGGGTATCGAGGCTTTTGATGATTTAGGATATCACTACAATTCCGACCAAAGCACGCCAGAAGTACCTGTATATATCTGCGATAATTTTGATGGGATCGGATTAAGCCAGCGAAAGGTTGTGTCATGAAACGCCTTGCCGAATATTCACAATACTTTCTCCGCAGCCCAGCTTTGATCAAAGAGCTCATCGGACATAGCATGATCAAGAAGACAGATACGGTGTATGACATTGGCGCCGGTAGTGGCGCGATAACGGCCATGCTAGCTGGTAGGGCATCGTCGGTCATAGCGATTGAATTTGAACCTCGTATGGTTGATAAGCTGCGTGAGAATATGAAGCGCTACAATAACGTTACGGTCAAACAGGCGGACATTATGCGAACACTATTACCGAAGACGCCTTACAAAGTATTTGCGAACATACCATTTCACATTAGTTCAGCGATCGTTCAGCGCCTCGTTTTTGACGGCGGCGGTCTTACTGGCGGTTGGTTGATTGTCCAGAAGCAATTTGCGCAGAAACTACTCATCGATCGATCTATGTTCACAAGCCAGTTAGGGGCGATGATTGCGCCGTTCGTTCAGGTTTCTATCAAACGGCCACTCCGACGGACGGATTACTGGCCCCACCCAAATGTTGACACTGTTTTGATGCAGCTTATTCCTCGACCGGAGTCTTTAGTGCCGGCGGAGCGAGTCGATGAATACCGTCAATTCATCCGACGATGTTATGATGACGTGACGTTTTTTCGAAAGTTACCACTTCGCACTATCGGTGCACAAAGCGACGCTCGACCGTCGCAGCTAAGCCTGTCTCAATGGCTGCTGCTTTTCCTTTGATATCGGTAGATGTATGACAAATCGTGTCACATTCCGTCGAGGGTCAAGCATAAGTGAACCCTTGAAGTGGTGAACGATGATTTCTCGAGCTGTAAATAAGCCTACTCCGTGACACTCATCAGCTGATGATAGAGGCGATTCAAAAAGATGGCTGCGCGTCGAAGCCGGGATTCCCGGCCCGTAATCATCGACTGTGATACGACATGCCGATGCGTCATGATCAATTCGTAACGTGACAAGTCGTTTTGACTTCCTGGTGTGACGGTACGCTTCGATGGCATTATGGACCAGAATCGTTACAACAAGCCCTAGCTGACAGGGGTCTCCGGTAATATCTATAGGGGTATTTGACCCTTCCTGAATACATTCGATTGTGACGTTGTGTTCGTCTGCGATTGATCGAAGGGCGGGTATTGTCTCTTCAGTCAGTAATTGGAAGACATCAAAGCAAGATGTCGTCGTTGTTTTCAAAGAATCGTATGCTTGCGCAATCAATGTATTGACGTTGGCGAATGATCTTTTATCACTTTTATCTTCTAAGGCCATAAGTGTTAGATGGTTAGCGAGGTTATGAAGCACCGCTACTGATTTTCGTCCCGCATCGGCAAATTTGTATAGCATGAGAAGCTCTTTCTGATCCTCATTTTTCAACTGTTTGTCATATGCTTCAACTCGGGTCGACAAGGTATCAAGTTGTTTACCGAATCTTTGGTAGTATCGATCTGCCATTGACAGGCTATGCCAACAGAAATACGCAAGAAGCGCCAGAAGGAGTGATTGGGATAGCACCGTTTCATAAGAGTGTGGTGCGATGGCCTGTTTAGTGGTAAATACATACATTGCAATAAGCGTAACAATGGACGCAATTGCACCAATAAGGGAAAAACGTCGGCCGAACGACAATGAGCCACCAATAATACAGATACTAAAAGCAAGTAAAACGATCATGGTCGAGCCTGGTAGTAATAGAACGATCGCCGAGCCGCTAAAATAATAGAAAATTGCGAGTAAGCGTAAGATCCGAATCGGATAATGCAGTGAGAGTGTTGCGCATACACACGTAAATAGCATGGAGGCACATAGTAGTATTAGCGGAAAATATGCACGAGAATTTTCACTATTAAGCGTATAGACTACCCCTATACATATGAAGGCTGAAGCTGTTATGACGCTTAATATAAACGAAAATCTATTGATGAAAGTTTTACTGTGCATCTATTTTGTATCCGACGCCGTACACCGTTTTGAGGTAGGTTGTCCCAAAAGGTCGGTCGATCTTGTCCCGAATATGTTTGATATGAACATCGACCGTCGACAGCCAGCTATCGGCATCATTATTCCAGACATGATCCATGATCATCTGCCTTGTGACGGTTTGTCCTTTGTGGCTCATCATGTAGTAAAGGATATCAAATTCTTTGCGACGAAGAGAGACGACTGTGTCACCATGCATAACACTGTGCTGTTCAACGCTGACGCGTAGCTTGCCGCAGACAAGTTCACTGAAAGCATGTGGCCTAGGTTGACGTCTTTTTAGGGCGTATACTCGTGCACGAAGTTCACTGATATCGAACGGTTTAGTGACATAATCATCTGCGCCAGCACTTAATAATTCGACACGCGTTTGAACGGCACTCAAGCCTGAAAGTATCAAGATCGGTGTCGTGTCATTCTGCTTCCTCAACGTTTGGCAGACGTCGAGACCTGTCATGTTCGGTAATCCGATATCAAGGAGGATGACGGAGTAAGAGTTTGTACGCAACATTTCTAGTGCATCTTCGCCAGTGTGAACAATATCAAGAGTAAACTCTTTCTCTAGTTTGTATGCTAGGCGTTCTGCAAGGCGAACGTTATCTTCGACAATCAGTAATTTCATAAACTTCCTTTCTTGATTTAAGCATAAACAAAGTTTCTTAACTATTTATAAAATGTAGCGCTATACTACATACATGGCAGAAGACATTATTATTCGACTCATTGCTGATGCGGCAGTTATTCCTGCGGTATTCGTTGCTGGGTATGCTTTGATTTTTAAAATACCAAAAGGTCAACGCTACAAAGCATACTGCCGAATTCTTATGGCTGGCCTCACCGCGTATTTAGTGGCTAAGATAGTGAGTGTCATATACCAACCTGCATTACAGAGGCCCTTTGAGGTACTGGGGGTTGAACCCGGTGCGTCATATTTAAATAACCCGGGATTCCCGTCAGATCACGCTCTGTTTGTGGCTGCTATAGCCCTTGCGGTATGGTGCGAAGTTAAAAGCAAGGCTATTGGCATGCTATTGGCTGCCTTAGTTATTCTGGTGAGCATTGGTCGCGTTGTTGCCCTTGTGCACACGCCTCTTGATATCATCGGCGGAGTTGCTATCGCGATGCTTGGTGCGGTATGGTATATACAGAAACCGCAAGAGGTGGGCGGAAAAAGAGGAGATCATGGCAAAAGTAATACCCGAGGATCGTCGCGTCATACCGCAGTCTGAATGGCAAGTGTGGCTGCGAGTTATTTTATTTGGTGCAGTTGCCGGCTTTGTCTACTGGCTAACGTATCTCTTGATTACTAAATACATAACGGCGCCCTTGATATGCGGCGGTGCCGCTTCATGTGATCAAAGTGCCATTATCGCAAGTAAAATTGCGACCGTCATTGTGGCCGTCGGAGCGTTATTTGGTATGATCAAACTTTCCGTCGTAAGGCCCCTTGTGATTGCTGCTGGTAGCGCTGCTGTATTGTGGCCATTGGGGGAATGGGCGCTTGG
>CAJYIP010000052.1 GCA_913775275.1 Patescibacteria group bacterium
AATATCATAATAGCTGCCATCTGTAGCGGCTGTGTAAAAGAATCGAGCTTTACCATTTTTCACAAATAACTGTTCGACTGGTGCGAAATCATAACGACCAGCAATCCAAAGGAGTCTTTCGATACCCGCATCGCTAATTGATGTTACTTTCATATAGCCATCTCGGATAGCAAAGACAGAGGATAAGGGGTCGCCGGCACTTAAGAGTAGTGTTCCGCGACTAAATTCTTTCAAAGGAAATTGCTTTATGTATTCCACAGGGTCTATCATCTTCCTTATTTTAGCAAAACTTTGTGAGATAAATTACATACTTAGTCTTTGAATAGGCTTAGACTGAAGCCATTACTAATAAAAGGAGTTCAATAAATGAGCTATCGATTCATACCAACTAAAGTTCACGGTGCACTCGACTACATCGTCGCAATCGCACTGTTGCTCGCACCAACAATCTTCGGTTTTGCAGATAAAGGTGGTCCAGCTGTCATCATTCCAATGGTACTCGGTGCTGGTTTGATCCTTTACAGCCTTTTCACACGTTACGAATGGGGAGCAGTGAAGGTTCTTGGTATGCCATACCACCTGATCTTTGACATCCTTGCGTCAGCATTCCTCGCACTTTCACCGTTCATCTTCGGATTTTACGACGAAAACGCATTGAATGTTTGGTTGCCACACGTTGTCGTCGGTATCGCAGTTATCGTCGTTGTGATCTTTTCACAGCCACAGCCTGCTGATCCAGCATTGCGATCAACTGGCTACCTTAACAAATAGTAGACAAAGCCTACAATTATAAACCCTGAGTAATCAGGGTTTATTTTTGATTTTGATATCAATAGAAGAACTATGTGATGGTTATGCTCGTATGATCTTTATTGTTCTGACATACTGATGAGATGGATTTTTCTCGACCGATAGATGACCGAGCCGAAAGCTTTAAGCAAATTGGTGATGTTGCCAAAGTGATCGCAGAGCGACATTGTGGTGTAATGATCGATTCACCGACTCACCGGCGCTGGCAGGAAACGATGGCGGTTCTTCGTGAGGTTGATACCTATGCTGATGATTATGCGTCTAACGATGACGACGTCCTCAAGCTCCTTGACAAGGGTATGCTGGATGACCGATATCCGTTGTTATCGGAAGAAAATTTAGGTCGTGAAACAAAACAACGTATGCTTGAGCGTACAGAACGTATCTTGAAGATTGGACGAGCTGTTCAGAGTGCGGCGTCGGTTGATGACTTTATTTCACTTCGGATTCAAGAAGGCGCTGAGACGGCATTATATCTTTCCGACACGGCAACAAATTTTGTCTATAACCAGGCTGCCTTCAGGCACGCATTTGAACCCACGATGCGATCGATGGCGGTGACGGCAAACTTGCTTGATTCGATGACCGATGGGCCTATGGACTATCGTGATGGCAGAATGGCACTCAGGCCAAACGGTGAATATTATCAACAACTCTTTCGTTCGACGTTTGCCGAAGCGGGTTTGGGCTCAAAAGCACTGTTGCATCTTCCTGTGATGAAAGAGTTCGCGACAATGTCGTGGCATCGATTACATAATCGTTTGATAGTCGGAAAGAGTGCGACAAGTTCTATGAATATATTTAAATAAGGAAGTGAATTACTTCTGAAATTTATTGATAATAAATCCTATCGTCCATCCGACGAGTCCGAACAATAGGAATACGCCTACTGTTATTAGAGGGCTAAACCAGCCACTGTAGAAAAGAAGTGGCAATACAGTGATGAGCATGACAAGAAAATGAACCAAGGATCTTTTCTTTAAAGGCCACTTATCTATGTCGTAGATAGGTATTGTAGCGATAACTATTGCTGCTATCAAGCCGCTCACGAGCGTCCCTTTTGCTTGAAACGGATCATTTATAAATAATGACAGACTTGTCATGATTGTCGCAGTTATTACTGATGAGATAAGAAACGGGACAGCTTTCTTCATTCATGTATTGTAGCATCAAAAAAGCCCCCATCTGAGGATGAGGGGTTTTTCTTGGTAGCAGCGACAGGAATTGAACCTGTGACCTCGAGCTTATGAGTCTCGCGCTCTAACCAACTGAGCTACGCTGCCATACTGGGATTGCACAAAAGTACAACCCCGATTTTATCAGAGTTTTACCTCTTTGACTAGGGCAGCTAAAAGCCGAGGCTCGTGCCGCTGATTTGGTTGGCTTCACGTTCAATTGCCATCAGTTTGTCGCTTGTTTCACGTTCAATTTGTTCCTTTTGTTGTTGTAGCTCGGTCAAGCGTTGCTGCAAGGCATTTTTTTGTGATTCCATTTCGGGTACCTGGCCTTCAAGCTCGTCGGCTTTTTGCTCAAGATTCATTGCTTGCGTATTGTGATATTCTGCTTGATCGGTTTGGTTTGCGCGAGCGCGTTCATTTTGAGCTTGGCGGCGAAGATCGGCGGCGTCATCCATATTTTTTCGGATTTGGCGTTCGATTTGAGTAATGTTTTGGTCGGCCATGATGCGTCTCCTGGTTATATGTCTATTGTAGTATTAAAGATAGTATCTGTAAATTGCTTAAATATATTTTATATTGTATAGTTATACTATTCGTCCACAGATAGAGAAGAGGTGGTGCATGTGACGAAAAAAGTGCTTGTATTGGCTGCTTCTTTCTCGCTTCGTGAGGAAGAGCCGAATCCGTGTAATTGGCGGATTGCTATCGAGACCATGAGAATCTGCCGTGATCTGCGCGATCGTGGCGATATCGTGGTGCTAGTAGCCCAATGGGAGGTCGGACTCGCGCTGAGGCGTTTGATCAGCGCCGAGCGTCTGGCAGAGTACGGCTTCATGGAAATCGGTCAGTATGCCGATGGACGATACCTCGGCACGGTCGAGTTGTACCAGGAGGCGAAGTCGTATGCCGATGTCGTGGGTGCTAGCCACATCACGGCGGTTGCGAACCCGTTTATCCACTTGCCGTATCTGTATTGGTTGGCTCGATCCGACTTCGAGTTGCGCTTTCGACCGATTCGTTGGATCGGGTTTGACTCCCGGAGTACGCAGTGGTGGTGTCGTTCGTGGTATCGACTCCTGTACTACACCGTTAAGGTCGCGGTCTTCAAAGATCATGGCCACAACAACCGTCAGGCTCAGGCGTGACGCTTCCCCCAGGGCTTTCGGGCCTTGGGGGATTTAACTTTGTCGACGATGGCGTATACTAAGAAGTAACCACGCGACACTCACTGGCTCATATTTTGAGCAAAGCGTCCCTTGCGAGCGGTCATTCACATCGTCTACGGGCATCTTGCGAGAAACGGGCAAGCTGAACGGGCGATACAATCAAACAACGTTTCTCTGACTATATTTAGAGGATTTTTGATATGAATGACGAAACTTTATTGAATGAACGAGTAGAAGTAATAGCTGTCTTTGGTACTGGTCATCACCCCTGTCGGCCGATACGTTTTCGACGGACGAGTGGGCGAGAGATTGAAGTCACGGAGCTGGGGTTGCGTCATCCGGTACCGACCGGACTCAAGACGCTTCATATGTTTGATGTCACGGACGGTGGGGCTGATTATCGACTGGAATTTGATAGCGAGCGGTTAACCTGGCATTTGACGATGGAGGCAGACCACTATGAATAATGAATTTAATTATGAACGACCGTTGATCATGCATATCGACCTGAATAGTTGTTTTGCGACTGTCGAACAGCAAGCTCGGCCAATGCTCCGTGGCAAGCCAATCGCAATCCTGAATCGTCGAACCGAACATACGGCGATCATTACGGCGAGTTATGAGGCTAAAGAAATGGGCGTGAAAGTTGGGATGAAGTATCGTGATGCTATTGTCCTTTGTCCGGAACTGATCGCTGTTGAAAGCGATCCGGCAAAATATCGACATGTGTATCATAAACTGCTCGATATCATGAAGGAATATTCTGCGCATGTGACGATGAAAAGTATTGATGAGGGTGTGATTGATTTTCATCATGCCGCTGAACCTGTTCTGCAGCGCGATATGGTGGATATCGGCTATGAAATTAAGCAACGACTGAAAGATGAGATTGGTATTTGGATGCGCTGCAATATTGGCATCGCGACGAATCGCTTCTTGGCAAAAACTGCCGCCGGTATGAATAAGCCGGATGGTTTGACGGTCATCACACCGGCAAATCTAAGGGAAACGCTTGGAAAGATGAAGCTACTGGACGTGACGGGGATTGCACATCGCAATCAGAAACGTTTGAACAGTGTCGGTATCTATACGCCGCTCGAATTTTTAGACGCCGATGTGGTAACGTTGCAGCGCATTGTATTCAAGAGTGTCGTCGGTCGGTGGTGGCATGATCGGCTGCGAGGGTGGGAAGTGGATGATGTTGATTACGATGTTAAGAGGGTCGGTCGACAATATGTCCTCGAGCGAAACGATCTGGTATTCGACGAAGTGGTCGAGCGCCTCCATCATTTATGTGAATCGGTCGGTTCACGAATGCGCGGTCAAGACAAGTCAGCGAGGGGGATATATGTCTATGCGAAAACCCAGGACAGACAGTATTGGCACTCCTCTACCCTATCCCCCCTTCCCTTTTCTTCTGATAAAACGATTTATCAATTGGCGCGTCGATTATTCGATAAAGCACCGGACAGCTTGCGAGAGATTGGTATTCATTGTTACGAGTTGGAGCCGCTCGTTGATGATCAGATCAGCTTTTTTCAAGACCAGCTCGTGCGCGAACGACAGGTGACTGATGCTATCGATGCAATCAATAAACAATTTGGTGATCGCACGGTTCACTCGGCCCACACGCTTGGGACGGGAATGTACGTCAAGCAGAAAATTCCGTTCGGTAGTACGCGCTACTTGTGATGTGATACAATTCTGGCAGGAACCTAACCCGAGTAGCGAAAGCAAAAAGTATGGTTGATAATACGCGTAAACACCACTGAACCCGTCGTTTAGGTATGTTTACGCGTTGTGCTCGGGAAACTGGCGCAGAGTCCTTCGGATTCGCCTAATGGCGGGTTCTGTGTGTCTAATATACCTGTTAATGTGTTATAATAGTGATAATTATTCGTCTATCAAATAACCTCTGGAGTATCTTCTATGTCTGGACACAGTAAGTGGTCAACTATCAAACGCGAAAAGGGCGCCAAAGACGCCAAGCGTGGTGCAGTTTTTACAAAAATTGGTAACCAGATTGCGATCGCCGCTCGCACCGGTATTGACCCGGCGATGAATTCATCGCTCGCCATGGCGATTGAAAAAGCGAAGCAGGCCAACATGCCGGTTGCAAATATCCAGCGTGCGATTGACCGTGTCAGTGATAAAAATGCTGCTGCACTCGAAGAAGTGACCTACGAAGGCATGGGTCCGGGTGGTGTTGGAATCATCATTGAAACCGCAACCGACAACAAGAACAGAACGTTCCCGGATGTTCGAACTGCTTTGACGAAAAATGGTGGTCGCATTGCCGATGCTGGAAGTGTCATGTTCCAGTTTACCCGTAAGGGTGTTATTACCGTCAGTGCAACTGGAGAGGACGTGCTCTTGACTGTCCTTGATGCTGGTGCGGAAGATGCTATCGAAGAAGATAGCGAAACAATTGTTTACACTGAGCAAAAAGATCTTGCGAAAGTCCGAACTGCAATCGTTGAAGCAGGTCTGAATGTGACGTCGGCCGAGCTGCAGTATGTGGCAAATACTCCTGTAGCAATCGACGAGAAAGAGCAGGCTGAAAAGGTGATGCGCGTTCTGGATGCCTTGGATGATCTCGACGATGTGACAAACGTTCATACGAACGCCGACATTACAGTTGACCTTGAATAGCTGACTGTTTAGAGTAATTTAATTTCAGCCTCGTACCATAAAGGTATGAGGGTGTTTTTATTAGGTGGATTAATAATAATTGTGGCAAGTTTGGTGGCGACGTGGTCTGTGCACGCCGAAAAAGCATCGATTATTTTGACGCATATTCAGGCAGGTGCGATAGGCGACGCTCGCCAAGAACTTGTCGTACTTCACAATACATCTCATGATCAGGTTGATGTGTCTGAATGGTGTTTAAAGAACAAAACGGCTATTGCTTTCTTTTGTTTCACTGATCCTCATGATCAATTAACCGGCTATGCTATTCCAGCCGGAAAAAGCGTCGTGATTGCGTCTGCTCAATACATCCAAAGTCGGCTCGTACCTTCAGATACAATTGCAACCTTCACTGCCACGTCATTGTCGACCGGCGGTAGTTTAATTGCTTCTAGTGATACGGTTCAACTAGTGAGTGCGACAGGTGAAGTAGTAAACGAAAAAAGCTGGACGGCCGGCTGGTCTACGGGATTGGTTCTACAGAGACAAATGTCATCCTCGACACCTCCGGTATTTATTGATACGTGGCAGACTACACCTTTAGAGACGTTGCCGCAGCATTCGCTGGTGACATATAAAAAAGATCTGCCCGAATGTGAGGTTGACTGTGTAGCACCTCGGACAGCTATCAAGATAACGGAAGTATTTCCAAATCCTGTCGGTCCTGATACTGGTAATGAATTCATTGAATTATACAACGAAAGTAGCCAAGAAGTTTCATTGGAGGGATTAAAACTCGTCGTTCAGTCATCGTCTGTGAAATCTTTCTCTTTCGGATCATTCATGAAGATTGCTCCGTATTCATATGCAGTTTTTACTGACAAAGATGTATCGCTAGTATTACCGAACACGCAAGCAGGTATTATGTTGCTTGGTAAGGACGGATCTGTTATCAGCTCCGTCAATCCTTACTATGAACCACCGGACGGCGAATCATGGGCGCTGATACACGGTCAATGGGTATATACAAACCTACCTACGCCTGGATCACTAAATCAGGAATCATTAGTGAAGCTCGATGACAATATTACCCCTTCGGAAGTACCACTTCCTTGTCCGGATGGCCAGTATCGTCATCCTGAAACGCATCGGTGTCGTAAAAATATTATTGATGCGTCACGTATTCAGGCAGCATGCAAGGACGGCTACTACCGTCACACTGAGACCAACCGTTGCCGTAAAATCGACGGCGTTAAAACAGCCGTTCAATGTAAACCAGGTCAAGAGCGAAATAGTGCAACGGGACGATGTCGGAATGCTCGGACAATGAGTATTGTTGACAAATCAATTTTGCAGGCGAAAATAGACGAGCAACCGCAGCAATGGTATATCGTTGTCGTCGTGGGATCAATTGTCACTGCATTGATCGCATATGGCCTATGGGAATGGCGTTATGATGTCGGGCGGGTTCTAAAAAATATACGTCTGAAAGTGTTGAAGAGATAAAAATAGCCTATACTAAGAAGTATATGAAGATTCTTGGTATAGATCCTGGAACAGGTATTTTAGGTTTCGGCGTCGTCGAGGTAACTGGCCAGAAATTCACACTTGTCGACGCAGGAGTTATTACAACGCCGGCACATACTCCCCACGGGGAGCGACTCGAGGATATTTACCAAGGCCTTACTGAAATAATTGCATTAACGAAACCAGACACAGTATCTGTTGAGAAACTATTTTTTAGTAAGAACATTACTACTGCGATGTCGGTTGCAGAAGCGAGGGGTGTTGCGCTTCTCACCGCTCAACAAGCGGGCTTGACAGTCCATGAATATAATCCGATGCAAATAAAACAGACATTAACTGGGTACGGTAAGGCGGATAAGAAGCAGGTGCAAGAGATGGTACGTCTGCAGCTTAATCTCAAAGAGGCGCCGAAGCCGGACGACTGCGCTGATGCGTTGGCAGCTGCAATTACTCATAGCTTAATGAGCCGCCACACAGATATGGCATAGTACGGTATAATACGTACATGATTGCACACGTCTCAGGGGTTGTGGCTGAAAAATTTGGCCAGTCGGTTATTGTTGATGTTCATGGCTTGGGTTATGAGGTGCATGTTGCTACTCTTGATTACGATAGCGCCCTACTTGGTGAAGAAGTAAAATTCTATACCTACCATCATATTAGAGAACAGTCGCAAGAATTGTTTGGCTTTACCAGCTTGATGGCAAAAAAGCTTTTTGAGCTACTAATTGGCGTCCAGGGTGTCGGACCGAAAGCTGCGTTAGCGATTCTTAGCTTAGCAGATAGCGAAACTGTTCGGAACGCTATTGCCTTGAGCGACAGCACGTACTTATCCAAAGCTTCGGGTGTTGGAAAAAAGACGGCCGAGCGAGTCGTTGTTGATTTGAGTGATAAGGTTGGCGTTGTTACGGCACTTATACAGCAGACACCTGTCTCAAGTGCCTCGGTAAGCGACGAAGCAACCGAAGCGTTGATGGCGCTTGGCTTTAACCTGGCTGATGCTATGGCTGCACTAGAAAAAGTACCATCTGACCTGTCGACGGCTGATCGTGTCACCCAGGCATTGAGGGGTCGCAACTAATGGCTATTGAGCGCATTGTCGATACGTCTCCGCACGAAGAAGATACCACCGAGCAAATTATCGAAGTTAGTTTGCGGCCATCGACATTTGATGAGTATGTTGGTCAAGAGCGATTGAAAATGAATTTGCGTCTTGCAATTAACGCAGCGAAAAAAAGGGCTGAGCCGCTTGATCATATCCTCCTATATGGGCCTCCAGGGCTTGGAAAGACAACGATGGCGGTCGTTATTGCAAATGAAATGAATGCGAATATTCGTATTACTGCCGGCCCAGCCATTGAAAAAGCTGGTGACCTTGCGAGCATTTTGACAAACCTCCAGGACGGCGATGTCCTGTTTATTGATGAAATTCATCGACTCGGACGATCTGTCGAAGAAGTCCTTTATTCGGCGATGGAAGACTATAAACTAGATATCATGATAGGTAAGGGCCCAGCTGCGCGAAGTGTCCGGCTCGACTTGCCCAAATTTACTGTTATTGGTGCGACGACGAGGACAGGATCGCTCGCTGCACCACTACGTGATCGCTTTGGACATATATATCGATTAGAGTTTTACGAACCAGCTGAAATTGGTCGTATCATTCAGCGCGCTGCGTCAATTCTGGGTAATACAATTGATGCACCTGCCGCAACATTGCTCTCAACGAGAGCACGCCTGACGCCGCGTATTGCAAACCGCTTATTGAAACGAGTTCGCGATTATGCCGATGTGAATGGGGACGGAATTATTGATACGATGACAGCGACGAAAGCACTTCAATTACTAGAAATTGATGAACTTGGGCTGGACGCCGGTGATCGGAATTTGTTGCGACACATGGTGACTCATTATGGCGACAACCCGGTTGGGCTGACGACTTTGGCGGCGCTTACGGGTGATGAGGCGAGTACTATTGAAGACTTTTATGAGCCATATCTGATGCAGATCGGCTTCGTTGAACGAACGCCGCGCGGACGTCGCATTACACCAAAAGGTCGTCGCCACGTCGAACAATAACGAGGTATAATAGAGCCATGAATCCAAATGAAGAAAATGGTCAGACGCCCCAGCCCGTCGCATATGATGCGGAGGGTCGTCCTCTTTATGCGCATCCACCAATTGCTCCTCATCCACAGGCGCCGCAAGTCGTGCAGACGATGCGTCCGCTCGAGCCAGCGAAGCCAGAGATTAGTCCTGCTATTAAAGCCAAACACGAAGAGTCGCAGCGACAGTTTCCGTTTCTTAATCTCAGTGAAGGTGAATTTGTCATCAAATCGATGCGCCGCCACCCTATCGGGTTATTTATACCTATGACGATAGGTGTCATTTTCTTAGCACTCGCTCTATCGATTTTATTTGGATATGAGTTGATTGCTGAAGCACTTGATCTGTCCGGTCCGTCAGCGTCGGTAGAGTCTGCTCTTCTGCCCGTCGGGCTTCTTTGTGTCTTGATTGGGCTCGGTATGTTCGTATCGTACTATGTTTATACGAACAACAAATTCTTTTTAACAAACGAAAGTGTCATACAGGAAATCCAAACGAGTCTTTTTTCCCGTCATGAACAGACGGTAAGCCTCGGTAATATCGAAGATGCTAGTTTTCGACAAACGAATATTATCCAAAACTTGTTCGATTATGGATCAATTCGTCTTAGCACCGAAGGTGATGAAACGACGTATCGTTTTACCTACGTTGCTCGCCCGAAAGAACATATTGCAACATTGAATAACGCGGTTGAAGCTTTCAAGCTTGGTCGACCAGTCGGTTCAGACGATAATTAGTTCACAGTTGAACGTTGATTCTTCACGTAATCGGCTTCGTTCTCTAGTGTTGTCCGAAGCGTATATTGTTTGCATCGATCGCCATCACAATCGGTGGCCTCATAACGATAATCACTTGCACCGTCACCAATCGTGACGCCTGCCGGATCTTTCAAGAGGGCTGCATCAACCGATCGTAGTGTGTCGCTTTTGATGGTGCGTGGATAGGCGCCGTTTTCTCTGAAGTAGACTTCCTCTAATCCATAGTACATCGCATTAACTGCAGTTTTACGCTGTTCATCTCGTGATGCCGACTCAACGGCAGCTTTTTGAACGAAAAACAAGACGCTCGCAAGCCCTAGTAAAACAATCACAATAGTAAGTTCAATAACCGTAAAGCCTCGAGAAGTTTTCATAGTATCTATTGTAGCATGACAATCTGTGAGCTATTTGACAGCAATGCGTATCCATTACATGCAAAATTAAGAGTTACACCGTATAATAAGAGGTGACATAAAGAGAGGGAGAAACTATATGCCGACTAAAAAAGCAGACAAATCTATGGCTGAGAAACCGACCGCAAGTGAAGGAAAATTAAAAGCCCTCGGCCTTGCTCAAGAGCAGATCAATAAACAATTTGGTGACGGGGCGATTCGACGTCTTGGTGATACGCAAACAATCGACGTGGAACTGATCAATAGTGGTGCACTGAGTCTCGACCTTGCGCTGGGTGGCGGCTATCCTAAGGGTCGTATTATTGAAGTCTATGGTCCGGAATCTTCAGGAAAGACAACATTAACACTGCACGCGATCGCAGAAATTCAGAAAAAAGGTGGAACAGCAGCATTTGTTGATGCCGAGCATGCACTTGACCCGGCATACGCACGACGCCTCGGGGTCGATACTGATAATCTTCTTGTTGCACAGCCGGATAATGGTGAGCAGGCGTTAGAAATTGTTGAAACCCTTGTTCGCTCTAACGCAGTTGATCTCGTGATTGTAGACTCTGTTGCGGCATTGGTGCCACAAGCTGAAATTGAAGGTGAGATGGGCGACAGTCACATGGGTCTTCAGGCTCGTTTGATGAGCCAGGCACTCCGTAAATTAACGGGTATCATCAATAAAAGTAAGACGATCGTTATCTTTATCAACCAGATTCGTATGAAGATTGGTGTCATGTTTGGCAACCCTGAAACGACGACTGGTGGTAACGCACTCAAGTTCTACGCTTCAGTCCGTTTGGACATTCGTCGAACAGGCCAGATTAAGTCTGGAGAGGACATTATAGGCAACCGTACGAAAGTAAAGATCGTGAAGAACAAGATTGCTCCTCCATTCCGCGTTGCTGAGTTTGACATCATGTACAACGAAGGCATCTCGAAAACAGGTGATGTTCTTGACCTTGCTGTACAGCATGGTATCGTCGGTAAAAGTGGTGCGTGGTTTGACTATAATGACGCGAAGATTGGTCAAGGGCGTGAAGCGAGTAAACAATACCTTTCTGATCACAAAGATGTGCTTGCAGAGATAGAGGGTAAGGTTCGAGCTAAAGTGGATGGTGAAGACCTTCCGGTTGACCGTGATGAAAAAGAGCTGGCTGCCGCTGACGCATAATGAAAATAACGTCCATTTCGGTACAGGTACGCGACAAGAATCGCGTCAATGTATCGGTTGATGGTAAATACCGTTTCAGTCTCGATATTACCCAGGTCGCCGACCTGGGTATTCGAGTTGGCCGTGAGTATGAAGAGGATGAATTAAAAGAACTCGAAGAAGAAAGTCAGTTTGGTAAAGTGTATACTCGGGCACTTGAGTATTGTTTATCCCGACCACACAGCCGACGAGAGGTATCGCATTATCTATATAGTAAAACTCGTCCTCGTCGAATCAAAACAGGCGAACTAAAAGACGGTATACCGATAGCAGTTACCGAACGAGTATTTGCTCGACTTGATGAACGAGGATATCTTAATGATGAATCATTCACCCGCTATTGGGTTGAGAACCGTCAGTTGCGCAAAGGTATTAGTCACCGTAAGCTGCAGGCTGAGCTACAAGCTAAGGGTGTTGATAGGAGTATTGTCGAAGAAGCGCTATTGACGACCGAACGGGATGATGAAGATGAGCTGCAGAAAGTCATTGCGAAAAAAGCGCGACGGTATGATGATCCTCAGAAATTGATCGCATACTTAGCTCGACAGGGATTTTCTTATGATGACATCAAGCAAGCGCTCGCGGATCAAGAAGAGGAAGTCGATTGATTATCAGGCTGAGGCGACTGCCTGAAGGGATTGACGTAGTCGTAACGGGTCGCAGAATCAACGGGGTGAACAATTCTTTTCGCAGTTGTTTTGACAATTATTTCAGTATCGGTTATTTCAACAATTTGTGACCGACTAATAAGGAGCCCTGTGTCTGCGAGGCCTTTAAAGAAACCACGTTTTATGTGAAGTTGCTGAATAACGAAGCTACCCGTCTCGAGTGTATAGTCCTCTACTTTTCCAAGCTTATGTTGTAGCTCGTCGATCACGGAGAGTCCAATAAGTTCAAAATTCATATGTAATAAATTGTCTAAAGATATGACATCGCCCTGAGCAATAATTTCTTCATTGCTATCAACGATCATGCCAATTGATGACACTTCCCTTACCTCATCAACTCGTAGATATGCCGGATTATGCGACAATAGAGGCCCCTCTAATTCATAAGCAGCGATCGACAAGCTGCGTGGGTCGATGATCGCGCGACTAGTTTGAGCAAGCCTCGTTCCCGTCTGGAGACTCATGATAGGCGTATGGTGAAACCGAGATCCAAGCACTAGCATAGTATTAGTATATCGTACTACTCGTAAAATGGATCAGATCGACCGGTTGCTGCTTGAGTCTCGGGGAGGGGGCCGCTACTCTTGTGAAGTGCGTTGATGCGGTCGAGTGTCGACTGATCGAGGCTTCCGGCTGAAATCGACGATTTATACTCATCTTGATTAGAGGCATTATCGAGAATATTATTCAAGAGCAATACGGCTGCGACAAGACAACCGACTATAAATAGGATAAAAATCGTTAGGTGATACTTATGAAAAAGATGGCCGATGGGCTTAACGAGTGTACTAATATCTCCGTTCTTCTTCATAAACTACCTTACTGACATATTAATGGTAATATCACTCACGCTCACCTGATCCTTTTGTCCTCTTTCAGGCCGAGCGACAGAAATGGCTGTTGTTTGCATTTTTGGTGCATTGCCTTCAATGAGCTGAAGGAAGCGAATAAGGCGGTCGTATGATAATGGGCTGTTTAAAGCAACAGTAATGCGACGTGTTTCGGCTGCTTGTCCATCTGGTTGGGCGAAACTAATTGTACGAACGGATATACCTGCAGTGGTTGCATACCGTTGAATATCATTTATTGCGATTGCTTGATAGGAGTCTGGCGTGGCGTAAATTTGATCAGATTTTGAAACTAGGGCTTGTGCTTGAACGAGGCGTTCTTGTAGTGAAGCAAGTTGTTCGACTTGCACCGAACTGGCGGCTGCATCACGCGTTGTTCGCGTTACTTCGATGGCGTAGGTCCGAATCATTTGTAGGCCGTAGGCAAAGAGTCCGGCAATCGCAAGAATAATACATACGAACATCACTATGAGAATTTTTCTAAATGAAGTTGGCTGAAATTTCATTGTCCGGCTACCTTTGTCAGTTTTAAGGTTAATGTCGCAGAGACTGGATATCCGACGACGCCCCCTGTTTCGCTGATATTATCTATCGTTACATTTGAAAAGTAAGCAACGGATGAGAGGTTGGTGCGTAACTGTGCGATAGATTGATTATCTTTGCCATTTACTTTTAGTGTCAAGGGCGTGTCGACAAAGTTTTTGGACGAGAGGTCGATTTTGTCGACGATGGTACCTGGCGTCAATGAGGAGCCTATATTGCGTAAGACGTGCGAGTACATGACTTGTTGATCGAGAAGTGTCCGTGCGCCGGAAAGGGTGACTGATAATCGATTTATTTCTGTTTGTGTCTCACTATATGCTTGCGCTTTCGATGTGCTGGCTTCGATAAGAGAATCTTGGCTTTCCTTTGTCAGCGTCAGTAGCGTGTAAGAGCCGACAAGAATGAAATTAGCAAAGAGGCCGGCAATAATGACGACAATAATGTATCGAACAAGCAGGGCGTTATTGCGAGCTGCTCTTAATTGACGTTTTGATTCTGTCGGAAGAAGGTTTATCATTTCCAAATTTTCCTTGGTGGAATGCTAGCTGCACCCGCGACGGTGATGTAGCGAGGTCGGAATTGTTTTGGCGGCTCTTGAATACGCGCAAAATCGAGTTTTTGCCACGGGCTTGCTACTCGTGCGGCCATGACTAACTGGTTAGTGAAGTATTCGCCGATACCAGGTAAGTTGCTTCCGCTTCCGACAATCAGTAGTTGTTCGAGTTTTCGGTCATCGCTAATGCGCTCGTTGTAATAACGGATGACTCGTTTTACCTCGCTCAGGATGCGCTTGAGACTTGGGTCGAGCGCAGCGGTCAACTTTTGCTGACGTGGTCCAGCGCTTAATCCGTTCAGGACCTTTAGTTGATGAGCGTTTTCTAGAGCGACGTTCATTTTTTTTGCTATATCGAGCGTCAACGTATTGCCGCCGACCGCAATACCACCAGTGACACGGATTGATCCTTTGTCGAGGATTGCGATATCGGTACTGGCTGGTCCGATGTCAACAATGATGGATGGTAAATCGCCCCGTTCGGTGGCGGTAAGAACGCGTGCAACAGAACAAATACCTGGTTCAATCAGGACTGGTTGTAAGCCAGCCGCTTCAACGCTTTTGACGACATTATCAATCACGACTTTAGCGATCGCGCTCATAAGGACGATAATTTCTTTTTTGCTTCGTTCAATGATTTGATAATCGATATATAAATTGTCGCTTGGAATAGGGATGTATTGTTCGACTTCGAGCATAACGGCATCATGAAGATTTTTTTCAGCGTTTGACGGAAGTTTGAATGTTCGTGAAAATGTTCGTGCCGTCGGTACGGTAATGGCAACTCGATTCGAAAGAATTGTACCGATCGTTTTGGTTTCAAGGAGGAGTTTAATGTTATCGGTAATGTATGTTTTATCTGAAACTTCAAGCGCCTCTTTGACGCGGATAGGCTCAAGGTCGATTGAACCGTATCCTTGAACGACCCATTTTTTAGGATCAATAGCCATCACCTTGATGCCAGTATGACTGATATCAAGTCCAAAAATCGGTTTGTCGGTGTATAGTAATTTTGACATAGTGCCCACGGAGTCTAACTATGACTAATTATAGCATGAGCGGGTTGGAGATGCATTAGCCTTTGATGTTTTGCGACAATGACGCAATTGGCGTCATGACACTGGCGGCGATCAGGCCGACCATTCCACCCATGACAACAATCATGGTCGGTTCGATGATTGAGCTGATGCCATCGATGGCAAGGTCGACTTCTTCCTCGTAGAATTCGGCGACTTTGACCAGTACTGTGTCGGTTTGACCGGTTTCTTCTCCGACAGCCAACATTTGAGCGACAATTGCAGGGAATAGCTGATTCCGCTCAATAACTTGCGATAGTGATTTTCCATTCTTTACTTCAACGGCGGCAGTACGAATCGCCTCTTCAAAAAGGCTGTTACCGACGGCACGTGAGGTGACGCTAAGGCATTCCAATACAGCGACGCCAGCACCCATCAGCGCAGAAAAGGTACGTGCAAAACGAGCGATAGCGATTTTTTTCACAATCGTTTTTACCCCTGGTATCTTGAGGACGATAGTATCAAACTGTCGCTTTCCACGTTTTGTCTTTATATAAGTAATCAGTCCGAAGACACCAAGAACTAATACCGGTATGATGATGAATAAATTATGGGTAAGAAAGTCGCTAATACCGAGCATAATCGTCGTGATCAGTGGTAATTCTGCGTCCGGACCCCCGAGGTCTTTGATGATCTTTCCAATTTGGGGAATGACGAAAATCATGAGACCGAAAAAGGCGAGGACAGTAATGACCATCAGTACAACTGGATATGCCATGGCGCTTTTAATGCGCTTTCGAATAGCGGCACTTTTTTCTTGTTGATACGCAAGTCGTTTGAGAATATCATCGAGAATACCCGCTGCTTCGCCGGCTCGTACCATGTTGACGTAAATATCATTGAAACTAGCAGGATACTTTGCGAGTGCGTCGGCCATAGGCGTTCCTGCTTCGACGTCTTTAATGACTCCACCCAAAATTCGCTTTAAGGCCGGATCTTCGGCATGTGCCTCAAGGGAGGATAATGCCCTTAGGAGGGGAACGCCGGCGGAAATCATTGCGCTCATCTGGCGGGTAAAGATAACAAGGTGATCAGCCTTAACCTTATTGCTTTGAAACAATTTGATGTCTTTTGACAAGGCTTTTTGTTTCACTTCTTGGATACTTACCGGACGCAAGGCCTGCTTTTGCAGCGCGGCGATGACGGCGGAGCGATCAGGCTGCTCTGTTTTCCCATTGACTGTCTTGTTCTCCGGAGTTACTGCGACATAGGTAAACTGGGCCATTGTTATGACTCCCTGCTCACACGAAGGATTTCTTCGATTGTTGTTTCGCCGCGAAGGGCTTTAATAAGGCCGTCGATCTGGATAGTGATCATGCCTTCTTGGATAGCTTTGCTGTTAATATCATTGTTCGTCGCATGGGTCATGATCAATTTTTGAATCGTCAGCGTATTATTTAATACTTCGTAAATACCGATTCGCCCCCGGTAGCCTTCATGAGTATCTTCGTCGTTGAGTCCTGGATCGTTTCGCCATAACGTGAGAATTTCAGTTTCACTCGTGCTGAGAGGGCTATTGCCACCGACGCCAGCAGCAGCAGCCTTTTTTTCAAGCTCATGAATACGCTTCATACTTTCTGGGGTTGATATACCGAAGAGTCGCATAATCTCAGCTTTTTCTTCTGTAGTTGGTGTGTAGGACTGTCGCGACTGCTGATGAAGCCGACGTACTAACCTCTGCCCAACAACAGCTCGGATTGTGCTGGCGATCAAGAAAGGTTCAATACCCATATCGAGCAAACGAGGTAGGCTGGTAGCGGCATTGTTGGTGTGAAGGGTACTAAAAACCATGTGTCCAGTAAGGGCGGCTTGAATTGCAAGGTTTGCCGTTTCGCCGTCTCGAACCTCACCGACCATGATAATGTTCGGATCTTGACGCAAGAGTGCACGGAGGCCACTAGCGAAGGTCATACCGGCTTTGACGTTCGTTTGTGTCTGATTGACTCCTGGGATCTTATATTCGACCGGGTCTTCGATCGTCGAAATATTGACATCTGGCTTATTGAGGATCGTGAGAATACTGAACAGGCTGGTCGACTTACCTGAGCCAGTCGGTCCGGTCATGAGTACGATACCGTTGGGCTCGGTAATATGGAGTGTGAGGTCGGAGAGGGCTTGACCCCAATAGCCGAGTTCCTCAAGGGTGACGGCTTGGTTGGATTCATCAAGAATACGCATGACGATCTTTTCACCGTCGCTGATAGGAAGTGTGCTGACACGAAGGGCGTACTGTCGTCCGGCGACCTTGATTTTGAATCGACCGTCTTGTGGAACGCGTCGTTCGTCGATCTTTAGGGTTGCGAGAATCTTAATGCGGCTCGTCAGTGCACCTTGCACATTACGAGGAAGACGATTCACTTCTTTCAAAACACCGTCAATACGATACCGGACCTGCACGTATTCTTCGCGAGGCTCAATATGCACATCGCTGGCGTGAGATCGAATGGCGTATTCGAGGAGCAGGTTGACGGTTTGAGCGATAGGAGAGTCTTCGGCGATATCTTCTTCGGTGACGCTTTTGTCCGACGAATCGTCACGCTGAATGTCAATAACCTCGTTGAGCTCTTTATTGACGTCACCACGATATTGTTCGAAAACTTCGAGGATGTTATCGAGGGTCGCGATGTATATTCGCGTGTCTGTACCCAGCTCTTTTTGAATGAAATTGATTGCCTGAATGTCGTCAGGGTCTTCCATAGCGAGGTACTTAATGTCGTCATCGTCTTTTTTAAATACGACTGCATTGTACTGACGAGCAACTCGCTCAGGCAGAAGATGGAGAATATCATTAGGAATCGTCGACGCGTCAAGGTGAACGAAAGGAATGTCGCTATAGCGCGAGAACGCTTCGACAAGTGTTCGTTCGTCGGTGATATGCTCTTCGAGAACGACTTCCTGAAGAGG
>CAJYIP010000053.1 GCA_913775275.1 Patescibacteria group bacterium
GTATTGGGCACACACCATGCACACACTGCTTTAACAAATGTGCTTAAGTCCCTAAAAGACACATAGTTTCACCACACTTAGAAATATATGGCATATGTGGTGTAAAATCCGAGTAAATAAACTCATAAAGGATTTACCAACCGCCTGGAAAATGACCAAAATATATAATCAGCCTAAGCCATAATATTGGTCAATAAAAGTGCACACTTACGTGGCAAAAAGCAATGATATTGTATCCAATCAATTGCTTTATGAACCCAAACAGCGCCTTGACTTATATAAAAAAGTTAGCGGGCAGCTATATAAAGCATTACTATTTGGCACCTTTTAAAATGCATTGTACCAACTCCAAAAAAGTTGAGTAACTACGGTATAAAAGGATTTTAAGGTATTGGGCACTAGATCACGTGCACTTTTGCCTAAGCAAAAAGATGCCTAAGTCCCTAAAAGAACGTGACTGGCCACACCTGAAAATATGGGCTGCAGTCATATTAGGCCTAGGCCAAAAAATATGCCTTCGACACCCTTTAAAGGATGACGCATGTAACATGCTCCCGAGTAATAAATCTTTCGGGTAATATAGACCAAGTGTAGCTCATATGAATAGCTTCTGATCTGAGTGATTATCCTTTATGGGATACTCCAAAATAGATATAACAATTGAATTCCGACTGGCGCAAGTATTCGGTTGATAACCCATACGGGGAATAATAAATAGTTTAGTCTTTGAGCATAGAAAATAGACCCATGATCATCAAATTCATGTTGCATGTATCCGGAACAAGTCCAAATTGAAGGTATGATACTTGGGTTTGAGGTAGTAAGCCCCTAAGTATATAGCTTGTCCTTCTGTCGTAGTCACAATTGTCCATTGATGGTAGCTGACGCAGTTGGCATAGAGACAAGACGACCAATATAGAGATAATATTGCCCACCAGAGGTGGCAAAAATATTGGTAGTAGTGAAGATAGTGATACCAATCAAAAGTGATGAAGTTGCATAGCCGTGGAGGCGAAGAAACCAGTCGGCAACAGTCAGGTCAGCCAGCAATGAATATGAAGGCGCCCAGCGATAAAGTTGTGTAGCCATGGCAGCGAAATAATCAGTCGGTGACAGACGATGCAGCTGGTGAAGAAGATGAAGATGCCCATTAGTGGCGACATAATAAGCCATCCATGAAGGCGAGGATACCGGTCGGTGGTGACGAAAGCAAGCCGACGGTGAAGATGTAGACACGCATCAAAGGCGATGACGAAATCCACCAATCATGAAGATGAAGAAAATAGTCGGCGACGACAAACGCAACCGACAGTAATGATGATAAGCAGCAACATAGATGATCAAATATGATGACGAAGTTGCCCACCAATAGCAGTAGAGTGGGCAATGTTGAAGAGGCTTGACAGGTTATTGATGAAGATGACGATGTCGGTGATCCAGTCAACAGCGGTGTAACAGCCGATGATAATGACGAAGATGCTCATCAGCGTTTGCATAGTAGGTCAACCATGAAGGCGAAATAACAAGTCGGCAATGACGGAAGCAGCCAGAGGCGAAGACGTAGTCACCCATTAGCAACGGTAGAGACGTCAGGACCGATGAAATAGAGGTGCTGGTGATGATGTCAGTGACAATAATCCATCAAACTGTTGAGAAGATATCAAAGCTCGAGTAATTTCCTTGATGCGAGCATGTGCATAACAAAGATGATGCAATGCCCCTTGATTTATGAAGATGACTGCAGAACTTAGTGTTATAGCGTTGCAGATGCTTCATTTGAAAGAAAGTAGATGCTGTTGTCCAACTTGTTGAATCTGAGTTAATTGGTTGATAACTCCAACCTCCCGAATATGTAGATTAAATTTCAAACTTGATACTTGAGAAATTTGAAGTAGATTGTGGCAGCATGGAGCATCCAAAATTGTCAGTGAAATAATTGAAGTTGCTGAAGTGGAACGTCTGCTCCGAAGCAAAGACGAAGATAATGACTCCTGGAGTTGACTCGTTGGGTGATTAATTGATTGCTTGAGCTTGACATAAAGCTTGCCAAATTTTGAGTCTTGTATTTGTGTAGCCCCCGACTCTTTGGTTAGTTGAGAAACAACTAAACATAGAGTCGAGAACTGTAGCTTCTTGTCGTCGAGTAGTCATTGCTTGAGTGAATATACGTATAGAAGATGTCCGAGTAGAAATCTTGAATATTGGAACACCACTTGTTATAGTAAAATAACATGGCATTATACTTGTTGACGCATGCCGAGATGTCAAGGCTCCTGTAGATGTCGTGGTCGGCGAAGTAGCAAAGCGGTAGCGAAGATGAATAGTTGTGAAGATAAAAACACCAGTCGGCAGCGGCATAAACAGTCGGCGAAGAAAGAAGTAGAATGATGACGAAAACGCGCAGCCATGAAGTTGAACAAGCCAGTCGGCATCAGACAAG
>CAJYIP010000054.1 GCA_913775275.1 Patescibacteria group bacterium
GCTTTCAGGTAAAGACACACTGCTTGGTCATTTGCAGCTCGAAGAAGATGACTTGTTGCGTGGTATTGAGTGGTATCATCACCTTGATGAATTGGTAAAATATCACGAATCTCGTTCGAAGCAACCAGGTGGTATTGGCCGCGATTGGTCGTTTGGGTGGATTCCAAATTTGTCTCGGTTTGGCGTTAATATATCTATGTCTCAGTCTCCATCTCTTTCTCTGCGTCAGGAGACAATGGCGATGTTGCTTCGTTCGTTCGAGAACGGTCGAGGTGTCGTCAACATTGTTGGTAAAACAGGCGTTGGCAAGACGGAAATTGTCTACGAACTTGCCAGTAAACTTATGGATCCTAAGTCTGACGTCCCACACAAACTCCGGTTTCAGCAAGTATTTATGCTTGATGCATCGAAACTATTAACTGCTGCGAGTGCCAGGGGGCAACTTGAGTCTCTCGTGCAAACTATATTATCTGAAGCCTACGTTGCAAAAAATATCATTATATGTCTCGATAATGCCCAGTTATTCTTTGAGGAAGCGGTCGGTTCAGTCGATATCAGCGCAGTGCTTATGCCGATTCTCGAAGCTGGTCGACTGCCGATGATTTTGACAATGGATGAGCAGAAATTCTTGTCTATTAGTAAGCGTATTCCATCATTAGCAACCTCGATTCAACGTCTATCGATTCGTGAGACTGACGAAGAAGGAACACTAAAAGTCATCGAGGAAAAAATACCAATTCTGGAATATCGATTTAATGTGACCTACATGTATCAGGCGATGAAAGAGGCCTATCGCCTGAGTATTCGGTATGTGTACGATATCGCGATGCCGGGTCAAGCGATGAGCTTGCTTGAGTCGGCGGCTGAATATGCAGAAGATGGACTTGTCACGGCAGCGTCCGTACAAAAAGCGATCGAAGCCACAACTGGGGTAAAAACTGTGAGTATAGATAATGACGAAGAACGGGATACACTTCTCAATCTTGAGAGTCTTATTCACCAACGTATGATCGGGCAAGATCGAGCAGTCAATGTTATCTCAGATGCACTGCGAAGGGCTCGAGCGGGTGTTCGGAATCAAAGTCGACCCGTTGGAACGTTTCTGTTTCTTGGGCCAACTGGTGTTGGAAAGACCGAACTCGCAAAATCGCTGGCAGCTACCTATTTTGGTGGTGAGGACAATGTCATTCGGCTTGATATGAACGAGTTTGTCACGAGCGCTGATGTTGCAAGACTGATCGCAGACGGAACACAGGATCCGCACAGCTTAACGGCACAAGTGATGAAGCAGCCTTTTAGCGTTGTTTTGCTTGATGAGATCGAGAAAGCCGATTCTGCTGTACTATCGACATTGCTGCAACTACTTGATGAAGGAATTTTACGTGATGCGCGCGGTAGGGAAGTTAGTTTTCGTGATACGATTGTCATCGCGACGAGCAATGCAGGCGCCCAGCGTATCCAAGAGTATATTCAAAGGGGCTATCAACTTGAACAATTTGAGCAGCCGTTCATTGATGAACTGATTAATAGTCACGTATTCCACCCGGAATTTCTCAATCGCTTCGATGAAATAGTGGTGTTCCGACCTCTTGAGAAGAACGAGTTGTTGCAGGTCGTCGATCTCATCCTCGTATCGGTAAATAAAAACTTGGCTACCCAAAAAATCACTGTCGTCGTTGCAGACGATGCCAAACAATACCTCGTTGATGTCGGCTACGACCCACGACTGGGTGCTCGTCCAATGCGACGAGTCGTGCAACGTGCGGTTGAAAGCACGGTTGCAAAGCTTGTATTGTCACGACAGGTATTGCCAGGACAAACGATTGAACTGACGTTAGATCAAGTTCGAAGCATTTTGGACACAAAACAAAAAGCCGATCAGATTGCTGACCGACTTTCATAAATACACTTGGGGCGAGTGAAGGGGATCGAACCCTCTACCTTCGGAACCACAACCCGACGCTCTAACCAGATGAGCTACACCCGCCAAGCAGTTGTAATTGTAGCAGATTGAGCCAATCAAGGGAATATGCTATAGTTGATGAGACCTGCGGGCGTCGTATAATGGCTAATATACGTGCCTTCCAAGCATGTGATGAGAGTTCGATTCTCTCCGCCCGCACCAAAGAAAAGAGATATTCACTGTGATATCTCTTTTCTTTGGTTAGCTGATGTGAAGGCGACTCATCATCGATACCAATTCTAGTGGGTAATGGGTGCTTTGGACAATATAAAGTCGTCAAAGTATAAGTATTCATCTTTGGTCGTCGCAAATGACGCATCGCCACCACCGAAAAATACCGAGAACATCAGCATGTCAATCGCATAGCTCGTGTCATCACGAAAACGAATATTTTGTAGATTCATAACGCGTGTTCCATCAAACCATGCTTGGAACACGCCGTCAGCTTTGCCTGGCGTGTTCATTTTTACGTAGTGTTCAATTGAATGCCATTTATTATCATTGATATACGTACGACTACCTGACGCATAGCGATAGCTGTATCCCGGTCCGAACTTTGTTGTTTGATTTGGATGGTAGAAATATTGGATAAGATGACCGCCGGCTTGCCACATGTTACGGCCGCTCCAGCCAATAGCTTTGCCGGCTGGATTATTCCCACCGTCGGCTAATCGAGGTGCGTCCGTCGTTTGTTCACCACCAGATGGACAGGTGCCGCCACATAAGCCCGGTAGCTTACCGCCCTTTACGCTATCGAAGTTTGGGCTAGTTTTAAAATTATAGGCGAAATAACCACTTTTGAGCGGTGTGTTAAGTCGCCAATCAATTGCCATTGAGTGACGAAGAGGTGACCCTGCTCGAGCATTGAAGCTTCCTTTTGGCATTTTTTTAACCAGGTAGCCATCATTCGATGATTTTTCGACATACAAAGAATCGGGTGCGCTGACTGAATAGGTCGTCATGCGACCATTTGCATTGTTGAACGTTTGATTTGCTCGATCGGCGGTAAATGATCCGCTTGGCGTTGAGTCAAAATTCCAAGATAGCAGCGCACCGGTAGTGTTCATGGTACGTTTTGCTGGAATCGGTGTTGAAGGATTTTGCGTATCACCTTCGGTTGGTTGATTAGGCGTATTAGGGGGAGGTGGAGAAGCGGGTGTTGAAGAGTCGTCCTGCGAGCCAATGTTTTTATTAGGATCTGTGGTCTGTTCAGAATTGCCTCCTCCATTGGATGTTGTTGACCAAGGAGAAGTATTGCCCGACGCCTGTAACTGCTTCGATTCTTCGATGCCTGCGCTTGTCGATGATGATTGTCCAATAGACTTAGGGATGACTGCAATACCAGCAAAATGGGAAGTTGCATATGCGACGCCACCAATCGAGAGAATGACAACAAAGCAGGTTAAGAAACCAACGAAGCGATTACGGTTATGGAATGGTGACATAAAGGCAAGTAGTTTCTTTGCACGATACAACAAGCCACTTTCTTTCGGTGGTGGTGTGTAGGGATAGGGGAATTGGTTCATGTTTATGTTTACCGTTAATGCAAGTATACCATGGCGCTACAGCGACGAACTTTACCTATCTATGCCTCGGCGGTATTATCGAAAAATGATCTGCTGGATCGGTTGCATTCACCGGACGGATAAAGTGGTCAGTCTCTCGGTCAAGGGTATACTAGGACACTGATATATTTGGTGCGCAAAGGGCGATCGACCACTTTTTGATATAATAAGCTAATGACAGATCAATCTTCCTTTTCACAGCCTGAACAAATGAAGCGCCTCGTCGATCTCCCGGGTGGCAGTATCGCCACGCATCGCATAACGACGGAGGGTCTTCCAGTACGCTTCATGTATCGCGAAGAGCCGATGCACGTCCAAGACAGTGGCTGGAGATTTTTCTCCGGCATCAATGAAGATGATGAATACGTCAACGATCCGGCTCATTCAAGTGTTTATGCTCTCAATACTATTGCAAACTATGATCAAACGATCATTCCTTTCCTCGAGTCTCCGATAGGTGCAGTATTTGAAAAGCCCCAGGGGGCGAGCGATTGGCAAGCTGTCTCGGATTTTATGCCTCCACAAGAATAATGTCATCAGCTATATTTTAGGAAATCATCATACTTTTTACATGAAAAAACTCTATCGTTCCAAAGACAATAAAGTAGTTGCGGGTGTCCTAGGTGGCATAGGTGAATACATGGATGTTGATCCAACCGTGTTACGTATCATATTTATCGTCGTGCTTGTTCTAACGGCGGTGATACCGATGGGGATTGCTTACGTTATTGCGATACTTCTAATGCCTGCTCGACCACATGATAAATATCGTCACAATATTATTGACGGTAAAGTATAAATAAAATAGTCCGCACAACGCGGACTATTTTATGTTAGTGATCGTGCTCTGCTGCATCTGCATCTGCCTTCGTTGCATGAATAGTCCCGTGAGGGTGTTCAGCTGGGGCATAGATCGAATAGAGTTTCAATGCATCATTTCCAGTATTGACGACATTGTGCCAGACGCCTGCGGGGACAAAGATAGCGTAATCATCGGCAGCTTCCCATGTCTGAAGCTCGTTCCGACTCGGTCCCATCTCCACACGGGCGCTTCCTTGTTCGATTCGTAGGAATTGATCGTGATCGTCGTGCACTTCTAGACCTATATCATCACCGGGTTGAATGGTCATTAGTGTCATTTGTAGGTTATTACCGGTCCAAGCTGCGGTACGAAAGTTTTCATTGGCGAGGGTGAGTTCTTCGACGTTAACGACGTAAGGGGTAGCTCCGTGATCTTGCATTGATTCTCCTTGGTTATGATCCTATTATATCGCTTCGCCGCGTTTGCGTAAAATGTGGTATAATAACTTTCATGAAAAAGACATCATCCGAAGAGTATACTGTTCCCTCTGGCCTCACGTATCTTGCCGCACTATCATGGCGATTTCTAGCTATTGCAGGTGTCATTGCGGTATTTATTTTCCTTATCATGTACTTAAAGACGGTTATTATTCCGTTCTTGGTCGCGTTACTCATTACAGCACTTCTGTATCCACTGATGAAATTCTTGATGAAAAAGGGAGTTAAAAAGCCGTTAGCTGTTGCGATTAGTATTGTTTCGATGATTGTCATTGTTTCCGGGCTCGGCTTTTTAGTCGCGAGTCAGATACGCGGCGCTTACCCTGACCTGCAAGCACGCGGGACAGTCATTTTCGAAAATACCCGTCAAACACTTTCGAATGAACCGTTCAATATCAGTGAACAAGAAATAGATGGATACGTCGAAGATGTGACGAAGTATGCTCAAGAAAACTCAAGTACGCTTGCCTCGGGTGCACTATCGTTCGGTTCGGCGGCCGTTCATTTTGTCACCGGGGCATTCTTGGTTCTCTTTGCAGTTATCTTCATGCTGCTTGACGGACGTAATATTTGGCGCTGGG
>CAJYIP010000055.1 GCA_913775275.1 Patescibacteria group bacterium
GCCGTCGTCGACCCGCTCGCCTACAAAGCCTCCACCCTAGCACGAAAAGTCCGAGCTCACCTCGTCTACCCTACAACAAAACTGACCCTTCTAGGTCAGCCGGTAACTATTACGGCCGCTAGCGCCAGCCCTGTCCAAACAAGTTCACTTGATGTCATTTGTGGTGACGGCGAATTCCTGATCGTCACTGAACTGATCGGACCAAGCGGCCGACGCATGACCGGCCACGATTTTCTGAACGGCTACAGCGCTTAGCTATTACCTAAAATAGCATCGCGACTCTGAACAATTTCCTGTTTCAATTCATTCAGTGTGGCCGCAACGACATCTTTGTAATCAGGTCGGTTTACTTCGAGCCACTTTGTCGCCGCATACTCGGCTTTCAGTGCCGGGTCATCGACAGCAAGCTTGGCCTGCTGGCTCATACGTTGCAACAACTCGTCGTTCTGATAGTCTGGTGCGTGTTGTGCGATCCACGCAGACACCACCTCTTCTTTACGGTCGATGATTGACTCGAATTCGGTCAATTGGTCTTCAGATAAGCCTTCGCTCAACCGAATACCAACTTTATATTCAAGCTGCTCATAGATGTGCTGCAAAAATGGCTTTTTCTGGTCTTCTGGTAATTCAGCCAAGCCTATGTCGGAGAGAAATTGGTCATCAAGTTGGAACATAATTGGTTTCCTGTTTACTTACTCTTTATTATAACCCAAATCGGTTTTTGATAAATTGCTGCGCTTCAATCGAGAGCTGACCAGGTTGGGCAATACGGACATCGTAGCCCTCAGTATAGAATTCATTCGGGAAATTCTGTTTAAGCTCGCCGGCGACTTCGTACCACTGCGACTCGTTCAATCCCAGGCTTTGGAAGAATGCGATACCACCTTCGCCGCTGTCGATTGAAAAGTTAGGGTCAAATGATGGCACTTCCGGAGTCACCGGAACGTCCGGTACACTTTCCCCGTCCATTTGCGGCGAATAATCAACCACTGGTTGAGCGTCTGGTTCAATGACAGAGTGGACATGATCAACGAATGGATCTTGGCGGTTCATCCACTCACCGACGCTGCCTGATCCCATAAAGTCGGATGCAACAGCTACACCGGTCGCCAGTGCGCCACCCATTGCAGCCGCACCAACACCCATGAGAACTGATTTTCGGCGTTTCTGCTTTTCTTTTTTCGTGTCATGTTCGAGTTGGCTATCGAGGGACTGCTGCACAACATCAAATATGTCGGCGTCAGTATAAGACTGGATGCTCGTTCGTGCATTCACAGCATGCTCATCGGAAAGATCGGCAATGCCGCGACCAGAACGAGCGTCTGAGCGCGCATAGCCTTTGGCGAATCGACTTGCTGCAGTCGCCGTCGCAGCAACACCACCGGCAATCGCCGCAGTCCCGGCAACACCGGCAATAATTCCACCAGCTACAGCACCAACAGTCGCTGCACCAGCACCAAGTAAGGCTGCTTTTATAAATCGCTGGCCCTTTGTACCACTCGTAAACCAATTGATAAACTTACCTGTCGCTGTACTTGCCATTTTCTCTTTCGAAAGATCGCGAAGCTGTTGCTGTTCTGCAAAATAACGAGCGATGACGAGGGCGTTCTTTTCAGTTTGATCGAGGTTGTCATTAGAAAGGTCTTCTGCCAAATCAATACGGGCGAGTTCGGTGACTTTTTCATTATAGAGTGCACGGACGGTGTCATATTGTTCTTTGTTCAGATCAAGGAGACTTCCTTGTCGCTTTGCGCTCAATGTAGCGAGTGATTCACGAAGATCATTTACTTCATGTCTCAGTGCTTCACGCTGAGGATCAGCCTCTGGAATCGGTGGCTGCGCTTCAGCCTCGAACGCTGCCAGATCATCGTTTAAGAGATCGATACCGCTTTTTGTGACGACCGATCCGTCATCAGCGCGTTCGGCCGACACCCATTCTGCGTCGGACATTGCCGCAAACGAGTATTTATCGATGAGGTCATACGTATCTGTTTGGCGATCATTCATCCATGCTTGATCATGAAATTGATCGATATAGTCGTGTCCGGCGAGATTACTCGCGAGCTCGGCAGTATGTTTTGCCTCGGCAACATCTTTGCCTTCGTTAATAGATTGATGGAACACAAGGTAATAGACGTCTTTCTGCCGGGAGCGGACTGTTTCGATCGCCTGCTTTGAAAAGACTTCTTGAAGCGAATGCTCATTCTGTGGCAACGCTTCTGCATTCGATTCAGTTTGTGAGTGATGTTCCATTTTTTTGTTTTCCGTTTTTTATAAACGTTTTGTATGTTTCATTTATAGCAAAAATTGTACTTTTTGTCAATATAGTGCTTGCGTTTATTGACAAAAAGTATATAAAGTGCTATAATGCATGCATACCACTCAGGAATGAGTGTGGAACCTTAAAACAGTGTGCTTGACGCGACATCAGTGCGCAGATCGTACTGATGTCGTGTGAAGAACACGACTACCCTGTCACATCAACTGACGCCACACAAGACCGTACAATTTAATACACCTTGTGTCGGCGCATGGTGCGTCGACATTTCTACCCCTTCGAAAGAGAGAATGAACATGTCCGACACCACCGTTACCCCCGCCGACATCGCCCTCGGACTCCGTCAGCTGGGCAAGCAGCAGCAGATCACGAAGGTCGAGACGACCGATCACGAGCTGGCTTCGGCTTTCGCCGACCTGAGCATCAGCGACGACCTCGCGACCAAGCGGACCGTCACCACGCTCATCACCCAGATCAACGACGGCGACACCGCCGTGCTCGACCGCATCGCGGCCGGCACCGGCACGATCGACGACCGCACTGCCCTGCAGAGCCTGCTGAACAGCCCCAAGCTGCCGGCCGGCGTCGCCAAGGCGATCGAGTCGATCGTCACCGAGAAGGTCAAGGTCGACAACGACGGCACCATCGCCGACGTCAAGCGCCTGACCAAGGAGCTGGAGGCCAAGCCCGATGCAGCCAAGCCCGCCAACTCGGCGGAACTGGTCAAGCTGATCGGCGAGCAGAAGGACGTCACCGCCAAGCTGCTGAAGCAGCGGGAGGCGACGAACAAGCTGCGGCTGACGCTCGACTTCACCACGCACGGCTTGTTCAAGGACCTGCCGCGCAAGAACCTGCCGGCCATCCAGGCCACCGCGGACGAAGCCGACGCGTTCGACAGCGCCCTCAACACCGAGCTCGAGCTCCTCAACCAGCTCGACGAACTCGGCAAGAAGATCGCGGCTGAGCTCAGCAAGTGACAGGGACTCCCGTCCGGAGCATCACCAGTACACCCTCGAGGTGGAACGTGATGCTCCGGCGGGCATCCTACTTTTATCCTGATAGCAAAAAACACTCCCGAAAGAGTGCTTTTTTATTTGTGCGAAGTTTTTTATCCGAGTGTTCGCTTGACGACTTCACGGGTAAAGAATTCGAGCTTGTCGCCTTCTTCGAGCTGCAATTTGCGGGTCGTTTTGAGGTCAAGGCCACACATGTCGCCTTCGAAGACTTCTTTGGCTGACGTCTTTTCGCGTTGGACGCTGGTGACGACAGCTTCGCCGAGGACCTCATCTTTGCGACGGGCGCGGACAAGGAGGTCGGCAGTAATTTTACCGCTCTTAACCAGTCCACCGGCGATGACTTGATCCTTCAAGGTTCGGAAGACACCCTTTACTTCGAGGGTTCCGATTTCTGTTTCAACGACTTCTGGCGCAAGGAGTTTTTCCATTGAATCTTTTGCGTCATCAAGGAGTTCGTAAATGACTTTGTAGAGACGAACTTCGGCACGTTCGCGGGTTGCGAGACTCTTTACTGCTGGAGGTAGCGCAACGTTGAAGCCATAGATGACAGTTTTACCATCAGCAGCCAGGCGGATGTCGTTTTCGGTAATGTTACCCACACCAGTGCCGACGAGGTGAAGTGACACCTCGCCTTTCGTTTCGATCAGCTTCAAACTGTCGATGACAGAGGTTAATGATCCTTGGACGTCAGCTTTGATGATGACATTGAAGTCGGCCGCTTCGTGTTGTTGGGTCATACGCTTCAAGAGGTCGGCGCCAGTGACGTTCGTGCTGGCGGCATTGCGTTCTTGTTCGAGACGAGCGCCAAGGGTGACGGCGCGAGCTTCTTTTTCGTTCTTGACGATACCAAAGATATCACCGAATTGCGGCAATTCTTTGAAGCCGCTGACGGTTACCGGTGTCGATGGACCGGCTTCTTTGATAGTTTTGCCAGCGTAATCCTGGAGTGTTCGGACTTTACCGTACGCTGTTCCGGCAGTGATAAACATACCTGGGCGAAGCATCCCCTGCTCTACCAGCAGACTGACGACGGCGCCACGACCGACTTCCATGTGGGCCTCAATGACGAGACCTTCCGAACTGACGTCGGTGTCAGCCTTGAGTTCTTCGAGGTCGGCAACGAGAAGAACCATATCAAGGAGTGTGTCGATGCCCTGGCCAGTCTTGGCACTGACTTCGACCATGATGGTGTCACCGCCCCATTCTTCTGGATTCAAATTGTGTTCAGTGGCAAGTTGTGTCTTGACGAGTTGCGAGTTGGCAGTTTCTTTGTCAATTTTGTTGATTGCTACGACAATTTTGGCATTAGCTGAGCGCGCGAAGCGGATAGCTTCGACAGTCTGTGGCTTCACGCCATCATCGGCTGCGACAACAATAATAACGACATCGGTCAGTGTCGCACCGTGTTGGCGGAGCGCCGCGAAGGCCTCGTGACCAGGGGTGTCGAGAAGGGTAATCTTGCGATCTTTGCGTACCGTTTGGTAGGCGCTAATATGCTGGGTGATGCCACCAGCTTCACCGTCGACAACTTTTTGAGTCATAACAGCATCAAGAAGGCTCGTTTTACCGTGGTCAACGTGACCCATGACGGCAACAATTGGTGGACGTTCTGATGCGGTATCAGAGACAACATACGCACGGCGCTCTGGAGCGGCAGCACTGCTGTCTTTCTTCTGAAGCTCGACATCGAGGCCGAGCTCTTCCACGATAATCGTGGCGGTTTCAAAATCAATTCGTTGGTTGATCGTGGCTGCAATACCGTTCTTGAACAGTTCGCCGATCAACGTCGTGACGGGAAGATCGAGCACTTCGGCCAGTTCGCCCACTGTAATTGAATCTGCAATTGACAGGACTTTTTCTGCGGTTGCCATAGCTTAATACTCCTCTTCCCGGATCACGGACGTTTATTTAGGTGTGCACAGCGAGATTACTGTGCACGTTTTGCAGATTTACCACCGGGCAGGCCGAGGGAAATCTTGCGACTGTCTTTCTCGATGTCGAGAACGACAAATTCTTTGCGCTCGTTGAGCGTAAAGACTTTTTCAGGGTCAGCGCTGTCACCGGCACCGAGTTCACTGACGTGAACAAGGGCTTCGACGGCTGGGCTGATCTGTACGAAGGCGCCGAATGGCGTGATACGAGTGACAGTTCCTTCAACGGTTTCACCGCTCTTGAACTGGTCAACTTCGCTCATCCATGGGTCTTCTGAGAGCTGCTTCATGCTGAGGCTGAGGCGGTCCTTGTCGATAGCGATGATTTTCGCTTCGATAGTCTGACCAACTTTGACGTAGTCGCTTGGGTTGTTCACACGTTCCCAGCTAATTTCTGAGATGTGAACAAGTCCTTCGATACCTTCAACGTTGACGAAGATACCGTAGTCGACAACACCAGTTGCAACGCCCTTCACAGCGTCACCAACCTTGAGTTTTTCAAAGCGAGCCGCTAGTCCTTCTTTGACTGCTTCTTTTTCAGAGAAGATCAGTTTGTTGGCTTTACGGTCAGCATCAAGGATACGAACTTTCATTGTCTGGTTGATCAATGAGTTCAAACGTTGAAGAATTTCTTCTTTGTCGTTTGAGCCGACTCGTGGGTAATGTTCAGCTGAAAGCTGAGATACCGGCAAGAATCCACGAACACCGTCGTATTCTACCAACAGACCACCACGGTTCGCGTCGTACGGAGCAACGTCGATAATTTCGCCGCTTTCCATTTTGACTGCAAGCTCGTCCCAACCCTTATCCTTGGCTGCTTTACGCAGGCTGAGGAGTGCATAGCCGTTGTCGAGTTCAGTATCAACGATACTGGCTGTGACTTCGTCTCCTTCGTTGAGGGCGCGAGAGAAGCCGACTTCACGACGTGGAACAAGTCCAACTCCGTGAGGACCGAGATCAATCAATACCTCGTGTTTTCGAATTGAGAGCACTGAACCAGTGACGACCTCTCCTTGTGTGAGCTGCTTTGCGTTCGCATCTTCGAGCGCGAGCAGATCATCCATTGTTATTGTTTTGGCTGTAGCCATAAGTCTTTTTAAGACTCCTTCCTTGGGTGTATTTCGTGGGCGCATCAAAATAAAGACACGCCTCGATTGGTTCTATTTTACCTTAAATAGGCCTGGGCGTCTAGAGGCGCTGAAGGGTACGGCGAGACAAAATATAGTAGGCACTTGCAAAGGCCAAGCCGATGACACCGATCATGATTGGCACTTCGTCTGTTCCGGTATTCGGCAACACGTCAACATCGGGCTGCGGCGTGGTACCTGAAGCGTTGGGATCAGACTGATCAGCTTCAGATGACGGCGATGGATCTTCGGCGATAACAGGGGTATTCGACGATTCTTCAAGGTTTTGCTGAGCGATTTTTGCTGCCTCCTGCTGACGGACTTGCTCGCCACGGTACTGAACGAGCCGTATCGCACCAAACACGACGACAGCAAGAATAAGTGTCACAATGAGAAAAATAATCCCCGTTCTGGTTGGTCGCCACTGAGTAATCCGTGCCATGTCGTCTCCTTTTTTTCTAGTATGCAAGCTGCTTGCCCGTTAGGCAAGAATAACCGGATTAGAGACCGGAGCCGCCAGCCGACCAATATCCCCAGCCACGACCTGTCCGGCTAGGATCCCCATTTGCAGCTGAACGTTCAACAGTAGGTAGATTTGCCGGCGACGACGCGAGACGTACTAGTTTATAATCGGCTCCATTAGCTGAATAGATATATGCGTAATACCCACCTTTACCGTCGTTTGGTATGGTCGGAATCGAGTTGATGTATGTTGGGACCAGTCCTGGAATGTTTGGTGACGCACCAATAACATTCCCCCCAGTTGACCCAGAGGATGGATATTGATTATTGTCCGTGTAATACATATTGATCGCATTATTCAGTGTCTTTAAATCTTGCTGCATCGCACTGTATCGAGCACGTTCTTGAATGCCGTTAAAAGCGACAATCGTAATAGCGGCCAGAATCGCTATGACGACGATAACAATTAATAGTTCAACTATCGTGAAGCCTTTTTGTTTTTCCCACGCCTTCATACACTTAAGCTTACCATAGGTTATTCGGTCATGGTACACTGATAGCAATGATTGTCGCGGTTGATACGGGGGGAACGAAAACACTCATTGCTGGCTACAGCAAGCGAGGTCGTATTGGTCACCAGATAAAGTTCCCTACCCCTTCAACTCCTGAAGCGTATATCCAAGTATTAACCCAGGAACTCGAAGCTCATTTCGGTCACGAACAAGTAGATGCTATCGTCGTTGCTATGCCAGGTATCGTCAAAGACGGTGTCGCCATCTGGTGCAATAATCTCCGATGGAGCAATTTTGACGTCAAAACCGCATTGAGTGGCGTCTTGGGCAGCGCCCCTCTCTTTATTGAAAATGATGCGAACCTCGCCGGTCTCGCTGAGACGAAGCAACTCAGAAAAATTCCATCTCTTTCCCTTTATGTCACGATTAGCACTGGTATCGGAAGTGGTATTATCACCGATGGAACGATCCATCATGCGCTCCGTCATAGCGAAATTGGTCGGACGCTGGTCGAATACGACGGTCAGGTCCGTGAATGGGAGACGTTTGCCTCTGGAAAAGCTATCTACACTATTTACGGAAAATACGCCCGTGATATCAAAAGTGCTCGCGTGTGGCGAATGATCGCTGACCGCATCAGCCGAGGTTTTCTCGCCACTATTCCAGTTCTTCAGCCCGACGTCATTATTGTTGGTGGCAGTATCGGCACATACTTTGAACGCTACGGTAATCAGCTGCAGAAATTATTAGACGAGCACCTCCCCGCTCACATTCCAACTCCCCAGATTATCGCCGCGAAGCACCCCGAAGAAGCGGTTATTTACGGATGTTATTATTATGCCGTCGATTACCTCTCTCGTTAATACTGTCCTTAAGGTGTATCCGTCGGTCACTGTCACGGAGGGTGACGATTTTTTCTGGTCAGCACGTGAACAAACGATTTATTACGATGAAACCGACCCGAACGCGGCGCATCTACTCCTTCACGAGCTCGGACATGCACTCCTAAGCCATCGCCAGTATGATCGAGACGTCCAATTGATCGCCATGGAATCAGAAGCATGGGAGGAAGCGAAAAGACTTGGCGTTCGATTCAACGTCGCGATGCCAACGGATGTGATAGAAGATCATCTCGACACTTACAGAGACTGGCTCCATCAACGAAGTACCTGCCCGGCATGCCAAGCAATCGGCCAACAAGTCGCCGCCGCTCAGTACGAATGCATTGTTTGCCATACTAGGTGGCGCGTGAACGAAGCTCGTTCTTGTCAGCTACGGCGCTACAAAACAAAGCCAATAAAAAAAGCTCCGATCTAACGGAGCTTTTTTTATCTGACGAAACTATGCAGCGACGTCGTCTTTTTTGGTGCGACGAGAAATTCGTCCACCCTTTGCTCCAGCAATACGAGCTAGCTCAGGGTTTGCGGCGAATCCGCCAGTACGGCCATTCTTGCCACCCTTACGACCAATCTTGGCGTAAAAGTCTGGGTCACGTTGTAAGTTCTTTGCAGCAGCCTTTTGGCCGCCAGCTTTTGTTCCTGCCATTTCCACAGTTCTCCTCTTAAATTAAAAAGATTTCCACATACCTCACGGCGTGAAAACCCTCATGCTTACCTCACATACGATATAAACCTCTCGTTGTGTATGAATGTATATTAGCATAGCTTATGCTTTTTGTCAAGTTTTACATGAGCTTTATTTTGTTGTGTTATATTTATTGACCATAACGCATAATAATGTTCATGCTACCGTTGCACGTATACCGCCTATGCGATACTATATGTAAGCACCTGTTTGAATCTTTTATCAAAACAAAAAAGATTCAGTCAAAAAGAAAACGACCCTACCTGCGAGGTGGGTCGTTTTTATTGGTATGTGACTTATAGTGAGGCGGCGACGCGGGCTACTTTTGCCAAGAATTTCTCTCTCCTCGCCTGCGTATCTGGCTTAAGCGTCATCCAGTCGTGACGAAGGATCTTTCGTTTTTTAATGCCAGTGAGAAAGAAAAGGTTTCGAGTCAAAGGGTTGGTCGCGTTATTGAGGTACGGCCAGGCAATAATCGGGGCTCGAGCGGTCACAATGATATCGCTCGTTTTGCCCTTGAGAAGTTTTTCAACCGAGACAATGCCGGTAAAATGATACGACTGCCTTGGGACAAATGCTCGTGCAATCCAGCCGCTCAATAGTGATGGCATCATCCCCCACCAGATAGGATACGAAAAGACGATATGATCTGCCCATAAAATGAGCTCCTGTGATTTTTTTATGTCTTTATCTTCGTCCATAAACTCGCTATATCCATATCGAAGCACTGGATCAAATGACAGCTTCCCTAGTTCGAGCGTCTTGACGCTATGTTTTTGCGTATTAATCGCAGTAGTATAGCTTTTCATAATGGCTGCGTTGAAGCTTTTGTCATACGGATGCCCATTTACATAGAGGATATTCATATACTAAGTATAGCAGCCTGAGAAACAAAAACTCCTCCGAAACGGAGGAGTTTTATGCTTTATCTAATCAAATGACTAGTTTTTGTAGTTTTTGATTGCTTCAGAAACTTTACTGTCGCCCTTGAGGTTTTCCCAGAAAAGAACCTGTTCTTTGTTCAACTGCATTTCGTCGCGTGGACCGTGGAGTTCGTTACCAAGCTTGATAAGCTGGACGTTACTACTATCAGTTGCGGCTTTTTGAGCAGTCGCGTTTGCCCCACCAGCCTGCTGAACATTGCTATCAACCTGGAGGTAATAGATGTTTGTCAGCTTAAGGTAGTCACCCTGAGCGTTCTGGAGCTTACCAAAGTATACTTGACCGTTTGTGAGGAAAACTGCTTGGTAGTCGTCTTTCATGATACTTGCATTTGCGTTGACGTTCGTGTGACCACTTTTTGTGACAACACTAAATGCAGCAATAGCGAGGATACCCACCAAGGCAACCGCAGCAATCGAAACGATTGCTATGTTTTTGATATTCTTTTTTTCTGCACCGGCTTTCTTTACCGCGACAGATTCAGCAGGACGTCCTGCGTCATGGTTTGCGTTCATCCAAATCCCCTTCAACCCACGTTGATTTATTGGCTAATACATAGATTATAGCAAACTGCTTATGATACACAAAGAGCAATATGGGGCTATTTTACAGGTTACTGAACAATGAAGTAGTCGAAGGTATATGTTGTGTTTGGTGCGAGTGCCTGACCACTTGCAAGCGAGAAACCACTGACAGATTTAGATGTCGGATAGATGCGAGCACCAGTGCTAGCGTCGTTTTGAGC
>CAJYIP010000056.1 GCA_913775275.1 Patescibacteria group bacterium
GTCTCAACTGCCGTCGGCTGACTGGTCGAAACAGTCGGTTTTGGTGTTGTTTCACCAAGAACAGAGCTGACTGCTCGATCCAGTTCCTCAAAATCTATATCTTGCATGGGTCTCCTTACCGTTTCACTTTCTCTTGATTGTGTGCTTTTTCTACAATTGCCGCGAACGCTCGAGCATCAAGACTAGCGCCACCAATCAGTAAACCGTCAATATCAGGCAACGAAAGATAGTCAGCGGCACTATGCTCCGTAACGCTACCCCCATAGATAACCTGGACCGCTGACGCCGCCTTCGTTCCGTATAAATGGCGAAGGTGGTGGCGGATAGTTCGAACTGCCTTCGCAACGTCGAGTGGTACGGCATTGTTCCCCGTTCCAATTGCCCAGACAGGCTCATAAGCGATCACAACCGATTCAAGCTCTTCGCTCGTCACGTTTGCCAAACCACCAATCAACTGGTCGTACAGCGCATCGTTCGTTTCATTCATCGCTTTTTCGCTCGCCGTTTCACCGATACAAAGGATCGGTCGAATACCGTTGCGGATGGCGGCTTGCACTTTGGCACGAGTGTCTTTATCAGTTTCTTGAAAAACATGTCGACGCTCCGAATGCCCGACTAAGCCATACTGAACGATACCGCGAAGCTGGCTTGCTGATACCTCACCGGTAAACGCACCATGATCACGCCAATAGAAGTTTTGAGCAGCTAGTTTGAATTGGCGATAGTTTACTTGAAGGCTTAGCGTCTGTATTGCCAGCACAGTTGGTGCAATAACGACATCAACGCCACGATGAACTTTGACGACTTCAGCTAATTTGTGAAGATACAAACTGGCTTCATGAACGCCAAGATTCATCTTCCAGTTACCAATAATGAGCTTTTTGTCTCGTGCCATAGATTACCGCTTATGCTTATTGCTGTTAAGTGTAGCTGATTTAGGTGCGCTTAGCAAACTTTCGACACCCGGCAATGGATCGCCAGCCATCAACTCCAAACTTGCGCCGCCACCAGTTGAAACATGGTTAAAACTATTGCCATCATGCCCATCCCATTTCAAGACAAAATCAGCCGTGTCACCGCCACCAATAATCGATGTTGTCTGCGGTTGAGTAGCTAAAGCTAACGCAAGCCGAGCTGACGCATGAGCAAAAGCGGGTATTTCAGCATAGCCAAGTGTACCGTTCCATACAACTGTCTTTGCTTGTAGCACTTCTTTGACGATGACACTAATCGCATAATCACCAGCGTCCAAGGCCATTTCATCTGCCGATATATTACCGACCGGTACAACTTTACGTTCGGCTTTTTTATCAAGAGATGTCGCAACAGCTACATCTCTCGGGAGAATCAGAAAGTCATCGACACGTGCATCACCTACCTTTTTTCGAACGGCACTGTAGATAGCGTCAATAACGTCTTTTTGGCCAGGTTCGAGAATACTCGCCCCCATCGATAGACCGCGATATGACAGGAACGTATTCGCCATTGCACCACCGATGACAATCTTATCAGCGACTTTTACGAACCTTTCGATAACGTGTATTTTATCACTTACTTTTGCCCCACCCAATACCGCGACGAGAGGACGCTCAGGTGACTTCATCGCGTGAGTGATAGTAGTAACTTCTTTTTCAAGTAATAAACCAGCGACACTCGGCACATAATGAGTGATTGCATCCGTGCTAGCATGGGCACGGTGAACAACGCCGAACCCATCTTGGACAAAATATCGCGCACCGCTATCCTGAGCAAGGGATTGTGCAAATACTTCATCATTTGCTTCTTCTTCGGGGTAAAAACGTAGATTTTCTAATAAGAGTATTGATCCGGCACTAGCTTTCTTACGAGCTTGGACAACTTTATCGCCGATACAATCTGTGACGAAGGCGACGTGATGATCTAGTAACGACGCCAATCGTTTTGCAACCGGCCTGAGACTAAAGCGCTTCTCTTTGCCCTCTGGTCGGCCAAGGTGACTGATAACGACCACAGTACACTTTTGTTCTAAAAGGTAGGTAAGGGTCGGTATACTCGCTTTGATACGTAAATCATCGCTAATATTACCGTTGCTGTCGAGCGGGACATTGTAATCAGCCCTAACAAGAACCACTTTGTGTTCAAGCGGAACATCTCTAACTGTTAACTTGGAGAACCCCACCACGATCTACCCCCACCTATATTATGCTTACGTCTATTCTAGCACGCGAACTTTGATTGTGTCAGTGGTTCCGCGCACACCAGGTTGCTGGCCGCTGACAATAATGACACGAGCTGATCCTTCACCAAAAAGACCTTCCGCATGGAGTTCCTGAGCAAGTTCAAAACCTGCTTCGGCACTATCAGGACGAACATAGCTACGGTTTGCATAGCTTAGACCAAGTTGCTGTGCAGCACGAAGTTCACTTGTCACGCTGATAATAGGAAGATTCGGGCGATGTCCGGCAATCGTCGCTGCAGTTTCACCAGATTTCGTTTCAGCGATGATAGCGTCGACCTTCAGTTGCTCTGCTAAGGTAACAGTAGCCGTACTTAAGGCGTCAAGCTGCATGTTTTTTGCAATAAATTCATCATGAAGTGGTGATACAGGGGCGTTATCCTGTGTATACAGAATAACTTTCTTCATTGCAGCAACAGTTTCCAACGGATAACTACCGTTCGCAGTTTCATCTGACAACATCACAGTGTCGGCACCTTGGATAACCGCATTCGCGACATCACTCACTTCGGCACGTGTTGGCTCTGGGCTATCAACCATGCTTGCCATCATCTGAGTCGCAACAATGCTAAGCTTCCCGTGCTTTCGGCATAGTGCGATCAAACGACGTTGGACGATTGGTACCAACTCAGCGCCAGCTTCAACCGCCAAGTCACCACGGGCTACCATAATACCGTCAGTTGATTTGACGATTTCTTCAAGGACATCATCTTTAATGGCTGCTTTTGTTTCGATTTTGGCGATAATTTGTGCCTCAGAACCACCAGCAACAAGAATTTGGCGAAGGTTATGAATGTCGTCAGGGCTCTGAACAAAGCTTAATGCAACGTAATCGATATCTTGCTTGAGACCATATTCGATGTCTTTCAAGTCTTTTGGCGTTAAAATGTCACCACCAAAGTCGGTGTCGGGAAGGTTGATACCTTTCTTGCTCATCAATGTACCGTCGTTTTCAACACGGAGTGTAATAGCAGTATCTGAAGGAATATCGATAACTGTCGTACGGATCTTGCCGTCAAAGATATAGACTGGCTCGCCAACCTTTACTTTGTCAGAAAGATTGTATTGCACAGGAAAAACATTACCATTGTGCTCTGCGGCGTGGTCAAGGATAATTTCATCACCTTTTTTCACTGATGTGTTTTCGTTCAACATTCCAAGACGGATTTTTGGACCCTGGAGGTCCTGAAGAATAGCAACTGGCTTGCCAACATTTTTAGCTGCTTCGCGAATCCAACGAATCTGATCATCACGCTCAGCGTAATCACCATGACTAAAATTAAGACGGAACCCGTTCGTTCCGGTAGTAATGAGCTTTTCAATCGTTTCGAGGTTACTTGTGTTTGGACCAAGCGTTGCGAGGATTTTGGTTCGTTTGAAGATCATGCTCATATGAGGTGGTTCCGTTTAAGAATAATGTTACTTGACTCAATAGATTGATGACTGTGATCAGAAGTTCACGCATGGTGACCTCACGGAGAATCGAACTCCGATTGCCAGGATGAAAACCTGGTGTCCTAACCGTTAGACGATGAGGCCGCGAAAATGAGTGAATAGAAATTGTGTTTACATAATTTCTATTCCGAGTTAAGCGGGCTCCATCTTGAAAAGATGAGGCCAGCTTACATCATAGTCATCAATCAACCGAGTCAAGCTGCTTGCCGCGAAATTCGCGACACAACGAAAAGTATAACAAAAAAAACCTCTGTTGAACAGAGGCAAATAGCATAAAAAATGTTTTATCCCCCAAGGAGGACGAGCCAGGCATAAAACACGCCACAATACTCGTCCCCCTCAGGTTTAGATGAGGATCACCCCCTAGGCCGCGGCCTGGACGCTTGCGCGTCGACCATCGTTGAACTGCATGTCTGTCGACACTCCTTCGTAGATGGGCGTTTCGACCTTAGTCGCCGGGCTGCTGAAAAGCTGCCTTGCGATCAGGTCCGAAAACTCCACCCGCTGCACGGCCATCAACCAACGACCACTTCGTCACGCTCGCGCAAGCGACGCCCCGGGGCCTTGTAATCCGTACGCACTCGAGCGTACAGACCACCTTCGACCGCAGAGGCCGACGCGAACCCAGCCTCGCCACGACCATTTCGCACCTTCACGAGCTTGCCCTCCTTCACCGATGACTTCAGCAACTCGATGTAGTCCTTGGACGTTCCGGGATGGCGCGTTGCCACCACGATCGCCAATTCACCAACATCTTTGGCCGGATAGAAGCGTTTGTTATCCGCTTCCATCTTGCCAACAATTGCCGTCGGCTTTTGAGTCATTCTTTCACCCTTCGACTCATCACGCTGATGCTCACCCCAATCCACCCTAGACTGAGGCTATCAATACTAATAAACATCACGTGATTGCTATGGTTATACTCGCTATAGA
>CAJYIP010000057.1 GCA_913775275.1 Patescibacteria group bacterium
GGATTTTATTGTGTCGGGCTCGTGCAGTGACACTTCGCTTTACTCGCATACTAAACTCCTAGTGCTCGTTTAATGTTCTTGGCAACACCACCCGTAACGACAGCAGTAGTGTTAATTGCTCGCTTACGGCTCTTGCTCTTCTTTGCGAGAAGGTGAGCGCCGAAAGCGCGGCGGCGGGTAAGTTTACCAGTGCTGGTAATCTTGATCCGCTTTGCGGTACCCTTATGGGTTTTTAACTTTGGCATAATGACTCCTTATTTGCTTCTGATAACAACGCTCAGGTTGCGTCCAGCCATTTGTGGCTGGTGCTCAAATACTGCAACATCTTCGAGGAGGGTGCCGATTCGGTTAATCATGTCGTATCCGAGTTCGCGGTGGGCGTTTTCACGACCGCGGAAGAATACCTGAATGCGAACCTTGTTGCCCTCTGCTAAGAACTCACGCACTTTTCGGAGTTTGATGTCCAAGTCGCCTTGACCAATCTTCATGCCGAAACGCATTTGCTTGAGTTCACCCTGCTTGTTGCTGCGGCGGTTTTTCTGCGCCTCTTTCATCTTTTGGTACTGGTATTTACCCCAGTCGACGATTTTGACAACCGGCGGGTTAGCATTTGGAGATATTTCAACCAAGTCGAGACCTGCTTCTTCGGCCATTCGCAGTGCGTCTGCACGACTCATGATACCTAGTTGCTCGCCTGATTCTCCGATAACGCGTAGTTCGCTCGCACGAATTGACCCGTTAATTCGAGTGGTTTGGTTGATAAGAACTCCTTCTCTTCGAGGATATCCTCGAATGTTGTCTCGTGTTTTGTTACTTTGAGCTTTTTACTCAGACGTTATTTTAACAAATTTGACCACTGAACACAAGGGGTAGAGGTTATCCATGCCAGCTGGTGAAGCGAAGCTGACTTGCTTCTGCAATATGGGACGGCTGGACTTCCGTTTGCTGTTCGAGCAACGCGATGGTCGTCGCAACATGAATGATGGACGCTTTTGCACGCATATTAAGGTTCTGAGAGGCTGCAATAGTATTAAGCATATGCTGTGAAGCGTTGTTAATGACACTACGCTTAAGGTGACTATCATAGCGCTTTATGATCATAGATATGTTTTTTAAGAGATCATTGTGTTGTTTATTGAACACTGCTTTTATGCAAACTTTCTTATCAAATTGTTCACGTTGTAAGCGGATGATTATATCGAATCGATCAAGTAGTGGGCCGGATAAGCGCTGTTGATATCGTCGGAGCACCCACTCGGGGCACCGACAAGTACTTATTGTGTCGCCATACATACCGCAAGGACAGGGATTGGTCGCGGCAATAACCATACTGCGCGCAGGTAAGGTAACTGTATTTTTCCCAGAACCTATGTGAACAACGTGGTCCTGGAGTGGTTGTCTTAATGCTTCAAGGCTGTCTCGTCGAAATTCGCTGAATTCATCGAGAAACAAAATGCCACCGTGAGCAAGGCTCACTTCACCCGGTACTCCTTTGGCCGATCCGATCAATCCAGTCGGTGTGATGCGATGATGGGGAGCTCTGAAGGGGGCTTGTCTATAAGAGGGCTCAGGTAAGTGAGCAAGAGCGTGTAATTTAACGCTTATCTTTGCTTCACTGGTATCCAGGGGCGGCATCAATGAAGCTGTTGCTGAGGCAAGGAGGCTCTTACCGACACCGGGTGGTCCAATCATAAGAGTGTGATGACCGCCGGTGATCGCTATAACAAGTGCTCGTTTTGCCTGTTCTTGACCAATGACGTCGCCTAGCATGTCGGGCTTTTGATAGGGCTCTAGCTCTTGTCGTGCGCGGACCTCTATAGGCGCAATATGCTTGAGGTGTCTGAAGAGATCTCGAAGATGGGTGACACCGATATAGGATACGTCATCGCCAAGAAACGGATCGATACGCTCGTCATCGGGTCCGAACACGGTGGTGAAATGTTGCTGTGTTGCCGCCTCAAGCGCAAATAAAGGGTGTTTGCCAATTTTTATACCACCATTAAGCGAGAGTTCGCCGAAGAATAACATCCTGGCTACTTGCTGCTGCGTGACCGCACCCATTGCTACCATTAGGCCGACTGCGATTGCAAGGTCATAATGAGCGCCGTCTTTTGGGAGATCTGAGGGAGCAAGGTTAATAATATATTTCTTGGGTGGCAGGGGGAGGTCGGCGTGCTTGAGGGCACTTCTGACCCGCTGTATGGCCTCTTGAACGGCTTTGTTGCCCATACCTATAATTGTCATCCCAGGAAGGCCCTGAGCGATATCGATTTGTAGCTCGACGGGCGTACCATCGAGGCTTAGGAAAGCGAGCGAGTGTGTAATAAATGCCATACCTTGTATCCTACAGATCAAATATTGAATTCTCGTGAACGTCACTGATATAATGAGAGAAGTCGTGGGGCTGACTATAGCTTCGACGAGAGGACTTTAACAGGTTACGATGCAAGCCGTTTTACACACGTACGTGTCATTTTAATTGCAGACAAACTTGCAAGCCTAAAGAACATCTGGAACCAAGCGTTCGCGCCTGCTCCAGCTCTTGCGGCATAAGTTACTTTATTAAGTAGCCATCGATCTTTCCAAGGAAGCGTAGGGGAGACGGTGTTATATACCACGCTTCTTATCCTATAATCGGGCAGCTGCGGCGATAGGAGACATTTCTCAGCGAGACGCATTCGATCATTTTTGTCTTACCCTTAGATCGGATCGTCTTTAATAGCTAGGTAAGACTATTCTTGTAGACTCGTAGCAGGTTACCTTTTGGACCCGGGGGCGGTACCCGGCAGCTCCACCACGATATGATGATCGACTCTTTATGAAACTAAGGGTCGATTTTTAATTTCTATGTGTTAATCCGAGATTAAAACAAATAAAAATCGGCTACCTGCGAGGAATAGCCGATTTCTGTGGAGTTTTTTTCGATTGTTTTTTTGTTTTTGGTTCGCCGAGACCCGTTATCTGTTGTGTATAACTTTTTTACTCAGGAACTACCCCTATAATATGTCGCCAAAGCGCTTGTGTCAATGACTTTTTTAGGTAATTATGAATGATTTTTACCATTGTCTATGGAGCACATTACGGTCAATATATGTAGTGTTGACTGTCTTCACGTGTGCGCTAGGTTGATATGAGTTGCAATATACGCTTATAGCTACGTATCATGCAACGCTGCGATGAGTAGAAGTGGCATCGGCCTTACAGTGTTTCGACGATGATGTTTGGTGGGGATGGGGAATGGGAGCGGCACTATGATTATGTCTCTATCTAAGATAAGCGAATTTTTTATTGGGCGACAAAGACTTTCGGCTAGTTTAGTTAATCCGCGATACTTGTTGGACGTTGCTTGTTGTCATGCATCTATGTCGTTTGAAAATGAAACTAGTGGCAGGGAAGTCAATGATAGGCTTGACGTTGTTGGTTAATGTCAGGCGCCAGTCAGGAATGGGAATGTAGAGTGAGGTGGAAGTGGAAGTGACGTTCGTACATTGCTTCTAATTAGTGAGGGCACTAGTTATGAGTATGATTTGACACAACTTGAATGAAGAGAAACCTCTCGTGATTGAAAGACATTTCTGCGTTCGAAGAATTTATAATCTTTTTATACAACATAGTAAATAAATCAACATATAGTATATAACAGATGTAATTATAGAATTAATGCGATCTGTTGTTCAAATAGTATTGGAATTTTGCCTAAAACCATTGACCAAATTACCTGCTTATGCTAATCTAAAAACAAGCTTTGACAAACACAAAAAGCCACGCACAAAAAGTTCAGACACCTTAACAATTCAACCAATCGCTCATGATCTTCAAAAGTAACGATCATGTTTGACGGAGAGACGGCTACGGTATCGCCGACAAGAAACATTACTCCGCTAGAGAATTCCAAACTCTCATAGCGTCGATGTACGCACCTTTTTATTCTTGTTAGTGGTAGCGGGCCGGTGCTCCGCCAAAAGCGTCTGCTTCATTAGTACTTGGATACGCCTAGTTAAACCCTGTTTCATATCTTCTTTCGATCAAACAGTGCAACTACTAGGTGTATCCTTGAGGAACATAAAGCAACGAGCACACGGTTGCCCCGGGTCTTCCCGGAGCGGTCAGAATCGTCCGCTGCGATGCACGGTTTATCGGTCACACGCCTAATAGTATTTCTTTAGCGGCGTCTGCTGACAAGATGGACGTTAACGTGTATCGCTCGGACACCCAGTACAATTATTTTGAGCGATACCTCTTATACTTGGAAAGAGTTGTAGTATAGTAAATCTATGCTTCAACGCGTCCTCGCACTTATCACAGTAACAAGTCTTGTTGTACTTGCTATTATTCTCTCGACGACGACACCGGCGAACGCTGGTGCGCTCGGATTACTCGCATTGTTTTTATCAGCTTATCTCGCCTGTCTTGGCTTGATAAGCTTTTTTTTGTCTGGAGTGTCACGCATCCTCGTGTATGTGTCATCAGGATTTACAGCCAAGCGGCCACGACGCCCGCTAGCATTCCGTCGAGCATATTATTTTTCTACCATATTAGCTGTTGTACCAGTGTTGTTAATCGGACTTCAGTCGGTTAATGCTGTTGGTGTCTATGAAGTACTTTTGGTCATAGCTTTTGCGCTGCTCGGATGCCTCTATATAGCGAAGCGAATTCGTTGATAATTGCTTACGGTTTGATAGGGGTTTCATGCTACAATCATAGATATGCAACCTCAGAACCAAGAGATACCGAGCGGACCTGAGCAGCGACCTGCGCAGCCGGCTTTGAATGCCGAGCGCGTTCCTGTCTTGCCGACACCGGAAAGTGGTATCGAAACTGGGGCAGACCGACGCGAGCAAGTGGCGGAATCTCAGGCGATTGCGGCTGATATGTCGGCGCCAGTAGCGCAGATACCATCTGTCTCTATTCCAGTAATGCCTGCCATTGATCCTTTGACAACACCCACATCGGTCGGACCACTCGTTGCCGCTGACGAAGATGTTATCGAAAAAGAATGGGTTGATAAAGCCAAGCAGATTCTCAGCGAAACGAAAGATGATCCGTATCAGCGATCAAACAGGGTAAATGAGCTGCAGCGCGATTATTTGAGCAAGCGGTACGGAAAAACTCTTGGCGCACAGCCAGAGTAGTGCCATAGTAAGAATAGATATAAAGAGGGACGTGGCGTGATCGGACTTATCATAACAATCATTGGCGTGCTTGCTCTTGTCGGCGCAGCTTTGGGTGTTATTTATTGGCAGTATCGAAAGATTCTACGTGAAGCCAAGAACTACGAACGTGGCCTGAAAATGGTGCCACTGTATATTCATATCCCGCCGATCAGCGATGATATCGAATCGAATGGCCGCGACGAACGAGATTTGACAGAAGAAGTCTTGTCGCAGGCTCAAGTCATGTATAACATCATTGCCAGTACGGCCACGAAAGGCTTCAAGAGTCGCATGTACGGTCAACGACACATGTCGTTCGAAATTGTTGCTCACGAAGGATTAATACATTATTACGTGGTCGTCCCAATCGCACTCGTTGATGTGATCGGGCAGGCTGTCTCTGCGGCATATCCATCAGCGCGACTTGAAGAAGTTGACGAACGTAATATCTTCAACCCGGCCGGTCGAATGAGCGGCACGATTGGCGGTGAATTTACGTTGAAAAAAGATTTCGCTTATCCAATCGCGACGTACCAGGAAACGAAGCGTGATGCCGGCCGTGCTTTGTTGAATGCTCTATCTGGCGCGACACGCGAGGATGGCGTTGGTATCCAGATCTTGGTGCGTCCGGCGGCTCAGGGCTGGGCGAAGGCTGCCGTCGGTGTTGCTGAAAAGATCAAAAAAGACAAGGGTGTGAAGAGCGGTATCGGAAGTGTCAATGCGAAGGGTATCATGGAGGCATTATGGCGACCACCTGAATCGAAGGAAACAAAGCCTGAAGACAAGCAGCTTAGTTCACTCGAACAGCAGCGCGTCGAGACGATCGAAGACAAGACTCGGTACCCAGGGTATGAGACACTGATCCGAGTCGTTGCGTCGTCGGCAACAGCTGGACGATCTCAAGCACTCCTTAATAATGTTGTCTCAGCTTTTTCGTTGTTCGACTCATCATCAAATAATGGTTTTAAATTCGCGATTACAAAGAATATTGATGATTTTGTCACAGCGTATCTTTTCCGTTTCTTTCCGCAGGCAGTCAATCAGAACATTTTGAACACTGTCGAATTGGCGACACTCTTTCACTTGCCAAACCAAAAGAACATTCCGACATCTCAGGTCCAGCGTCAAGCCGCCAAGCAGGTCGATGGACCAACGCAGGTGATGGACGAAGGCTTTTTACTGGGATATAACGAGTTCCGAGGTATCAAGAAGCCGATCCGCTTGGCGAACAACGATCGTCGTCGTCACACCTATATCATCGGACAGACTGGTACAGGTAAGTCGAAAATGCTTGAGAACCTTGCGTTCCAAGATATGATGGATGGCAAAGGTTTTGCTTTTATTGATCCACACGGTGATTCGGCCGAAGAATTACTCGGTATGGTGCCGAAAGAACGCGTTGAAGACGTTATCTATTTTAGTCCTGGTGACATGGAGATGCCGGTCGGTCTAAATTTGTTCGAGTATGAGAACCAAGATCAACGAGACTTCTTGATCCAAGAGTCGATTGCTATGCTCTATAAACTGTATGACCCGGGCCACACCGGTATTGTTGGTCCCCGTTACGAGCACTGGTTCCGTAATGCAGCGCTGACAGTAATGAGCGACCGTGAAAAAGGCGCAACATTCATTGATGTTCCGCAGGTGTTTAACGACCAAGGCTTTACGGACGAGAAACTCAAGTATGTGACCGACCGCACGGTACTCGACTTTTGGAACAAGGAGATGGCGCAGACATCAGAATCGAACAAGTCAGAAGTACTTGGTTGGTTCGTCTCGAAGTTTGGTGCCTTCCTTTCAAACGAGATGATGCGTAACATTATCGGTCAGACCAAAAGCGGGTTCGACCTCCGCGATATTATGGATAATAAGAAAATTTTACTGGTGAACCTTTCGAAGGGTCGGGTGGGAGAGTTGAACTCGCAGCTGCTCGGTATGATCTTTGTGATGAAATTCCAGGCAGCAGCAATGGGCCGCGCTGACATTCCAGAAGACCAGCGAACCGACTTCTCGCTGTATGTTGACGAGTTTCAAAACTTCGCGACTGATAGTTTCGCAACTATTCTGTCTGAAGCGCGTAAATATCGGCTCAGTCTTATTTTGGCAAATCAGTTCATGACTCAGCTGACTGATCAGATCCGCGAAGCGATTATTGGTAACATCGGAACTGTCATCAGCGGACGCATCGGTATTACTGATGCCGAGATGCTGGTCAAAAAGTATTCGCCGACGTTTGAAGCAGAAGACCTAACTAGGTTACCGAATTTCCAAACTATCGCGTCTGTCATGATAAATAATGTACCGTCAGCGGCCTTCAGTATGTCGCTGGTGCCTCCGCTTGGTCAATCGAACCCTGAATTGCGGGATGCCCTAAAGAAGCTGTCAGCGGCCAAATACGGACGTCCTCGGGCCGAAGTTGAGCGTGAAATCTTTGCACGACTCGGTGCGGGCGATGCTGCTCGTAAAGAAAAAGCTGATGCGCTGAAAAAAGCGCAGGCTGATCGCCTGGCCGCCTTGAAGGCTGGGAGCGGGGGAGCATCACTGCAGTCCAGTGCCCCTAAAACGAGCCCGGCTGGCGGCTCATCATTCCTTGACGATTGGCTTGCGAAGCGCCAGCAGCTGTCCGGAGGTACACCGCAGCAACTGAATACACCTCCTCAACCGCAGCCACTTCGACCAGCTGTACCATCAACGTCACCATCGGCTCCATTTGCGACGCCGACACAGGCTCCATCTGCGAAACCATTCGCAAGCAGCGCCTTCGGGTCTTCTCAGTCAACTCAAGCTGCCGTTCCGCAGCCAGCACCGTTCCAGCCGACAAAGCCTACTCAAAAGCCCGTCGAGAAGCCAGCTGAGAAGCCCGTCGAAGTCAACAAGCTGCATATCAGGGACAGTGACAAGAACGATGCAGATAGTGTGCATATCCAATTACGATAAATAAAATAACGGTCGCGATAGACCGTTATTTTATATGAGCGGTATTTATTTTTTACCAGTGATCATAACTTTGAAAAAGTCATAAAGCGTGCCGATGATCCAGCCGACGACGAATGCAGCTATCGTTTCGAAGCCAGAGAGAGTGTAGCCAAGGGTTTTGGCAGTGATATAGACACCAAGTACCAAGACGAAGGCGACAATTGAGCCTGCTAGGATCGCGTTTGGACGTGCGATCGTTGAGCCAATGGCCTCGCTCGCTTTCTCTATAACAGGGGCATGGATGACCTTACTGAAGGCTCTTTGAGGTGCTTTCATTTCGCCTTGTATGTTCGATAGCTGTGCTGCGTATGCCTGTGATTTTTCTTTCGTACTGATAACGCTGCGTCGCCTTGCAGGGGATTGTTTGGCGGGCTGTCGATCTTTCTCAGCCCCGCCCTTTTCGACGCTTATGGCCGCTTCGAGCGCTTCAATTTTGGCTCGTTCAGCGCTGCGCTCACCACTTTCAATGAGCTTCTCATTCTTTTCAATAGCTCGTTCGGCGTTCTCGTAATGTTCGGCCGAAACTCTTGGTGTTTCAGCGCTATTGTCTGGGTTTGGGAGTATTTCTGGACTGCTCATAATCGTTCTCGTTAAATGTTTCCTGCGTTAAGGTCGCGGCGAATCAAGCGAACTTCTTGACCGAGCTGACGCGATCGGAAGTAGAAGAAGGTGACAACAGCCAGAAGAATAGAGGCAAAGAGCATATTTTCAGTTGGGCCTGTTTTCGGAAGCTCGGTGACAATTTCTTCGACGACTTTTGGAGGTGCACAGGTGACAGGGATTTTGACTGATGCGTCGTGGAATGCATTTTCAATCACACAGTTATACGAGCTTGGGTCACTAATACCGGTTGGTGCCGCTGGAATAGTCGAAAGAATTTGAACGGCGAAGGTTCGGGTCTCGGTTTTACCGCCCATGACATTCACGCTTGGCCATGACAGGATCTTTTCTGTTCATTGTAGGTACCGCCGCCTTTGTCGGTCAGCGTTGAGTACTCAAGTGTATCTCCGATGTAGTCTTGTAATTCAACCTTCTCGGGCATGCCGCCAGTGTTTTTGACAGTAAGGGTGAAAGTGATCTTGTCGTTTTCTTTTGCTGCGACTTTCGTTGCGTCAACGTTCCCTTGACTGACATTTTTAGCCGTTTTCGTAAAGCCAATTTTTGCAGGAGGAATAACCACTTTTGGAGGAGGTGTATCAATTGGTGGCTTCGGTGGTGTTGGCGGTTGTGGCGGCGGAGGAACGATGTCGGTGACCAAGTTGCCACAGATTTGCAAGATAGCGAACCAGCCGACTTTTGCCGAGTGACCAATGTACGCGTAGTACGAGTCTCCCGCACCAGCAAACTGTGTCAGAGGACGAGCGAAAACGGTATTAACCTGGTTGCCAGCAGCATCCCGAACCGGGAATGTTGTTGAGCCTGGTCGGTTTTCTCGTCCCCAGCTAAGTTTGTTGCCGACGACAAACTGACCGAACCGAGTACTAGTGATTTCTTCACGAGTAATGCCAGCTGAGTTGAAGATGTCCTTGAGGTTATTCGCGTTGGCGTCATATGGGCGCATAAAGTTATCGAATGATCGAGCCGATCCGATACCGAGGCCACCAGGAACGAAGTCGTTACTGTTTGATGCGTTGGCTGGCGTTGGTGCCTGAAAAACGACCAATGACTGAACAACGAGCGCTAACGCGACGAAAACCAACCCCATACGACGGGTGGCTTGTTCTTTTCGAAGTCGCTTGGCATAGAAGCCGAGTTGGGCAACGAGCGCGGGGCTGAATGAGAGTTGGGAGACTATTTTACGAAACATGTTTATTTTTTAGTTTTACCTCTTGTGCATACATTAGCATAAGAAATATGTTCAGTGCAATACCTCTAGCGTGAACAAACATTTTGCTATATAATGGGCGGTAGTCAACCGCTCTACTTTACGGAGTAAAAAGCGGTCATAATCAGAAAAACAGCCCGATCAGCGGCTTTAGGACTAGGGGAAGAGTATAGTGGTCAAGCAATCAACCGATACATCGTATGATGGTTCGCAAATTCAAGTTTTGGAAGGGCTCGAACCAGTTCGTAAACGCCCTGGCATGTACATCGGAAGCACCGGCTATGACGGTGTCCATCACCTTATTAAGGAAATTGCCGATAACTCTATCGACGAAGCCATTGCTGGCCATGCATCACGCGTTGATATCATTATCCTTGAAGATGGCGGTATTACTATTTCCGACGATGGACGTGGTATCCCGGTGGACAAGCACCCAAAAACCGGCCTTTCAACCCTCGAGACGGTGCTTACTGTCCTGCATGCCGGTGGTAAGTTCGGCGGCGGAGGGTACAAAGTATCTTCAGGACTTCACGGTGTCGGTTCATCGGTCGTCAACGCCCTGTCAACCTTGATGATCGCTGAAGTCGTGAAAGACGGCTCCCTCTATCGTATTGAGTTTGAGCGCGGTGGCGTCAAAGTACCTTTCAAGAAGCTTGGTAAGACTGATCGTCCGACCGGGACAACGATAACATTTTATCCAGACCCAACGATCTTTAAAGAAACGGTCACGTTCGACTATAAGTGGGTTGTTGATTATATTCGACACCAGGCGTACCTGACAAAGGGTATTTATCTTGGCGTTATCGACCAGCGCACCAGCGAACGAGCGGCTTTCTATTTTGAAGGTGGTATCCAAAGCTATGTCAAACACCTTAATATCGGTAAAGAAGTCGTCAGTGACAATATCTTTTATGTTGAACGCCAAGTCGAAGATTCTATGGTTGAGATTGCGGTGCAATACAACGATACGTTTACCGAACTGGTAAAGCCGTTTGCTAATAACGTTCTGACGCCAGATGGTGGAACGCACTTAGTCGGGTTCCGAACTGCCTTAACACGTGTCATTAATGATTACGCTCGCAAAAATACGCTATTAAAGGAAAAAGATGACAATCTGACGGGTGATGACATCCGTGAAGGACTTACTGCGATCATCCTTGTGAAGCTACCGGATCCGCAGTTCGAAGGTCAGACAAAGAATAAGCTAGGGAACCCTGAAGTTCGTCGTTATGTCGAGCAGGTGATGAATGAGTATTTTTCTTACTACCTGGAAGAGAATCCAGAAGTTGCGAAAAAGATTGTCAATAAAGCATTGCTTGCTGCTCGTGCACGTAAAGCTGCTCGTGCAGCGCGCGATAACGTCCTTCGTAAGGGTGCACTTGATGGTATGGGTCTTCCAGGAAAGCTTTGGGACTGTTCAAGTAAGAGTCCAGACGATAGTGAGATCTACATTGTTGAGGGTAACTCAGCTGCCGGATCGGCCAAAGAGGGCCGTGACAATAAAACACAGGCTATTTTGCCACTCCGTGGTAAAGTTCTCAACACTGAACGAGCTCGCCTCGACAAGATGTTTGCGAACAAAGAGATTGTTGCGATGATCCAGGCCTTCGGTGTTGGTATCGGTGATGCGTTTGACGTTAATGGTCTCCGCTATCACAAGATTATTATTATGACTGATGCAGATGTTGACGGTAGTCACATTGCAACACTTCTCCTAACATTCTTCTTCCGATACATGAAAGAGATTGTCGAAGGTGGCTATGTGTACCTTGCGAAGCCGCCACTCTTTAGTATTAACAAAGGTCAGAAGAAACAGTACGTCTACGACGAATCAACCCTTGATGAGGCAATTACAACACTCATTGAAGACCGTAAAGCTCGCGGTGTCGCTATTGACCCGACAGACGATCCTGTCAAACAGGCTGGTGTGACCGTATCCCGCTTTAAGGGACTCGGTGAAATGGACGCTGACCAGCTTTGGGAAACGACAATGAACCCAGAAAATCGTGTCCTTATTAAAGTGAATGTCGCAGACGCCGAAAAAGCTGATGCGATCTTTACCAAGTTGATGGGTGATGATGTGAGTTTGCGTAAACACTTCATCCAATCAGAGGCCAAGAACGTGAAGCTTGAAGAGTTGGATATTTAGGGGAAATTATGGAAGACGATACAACACGAGACACACCACTAAACGATATGCCGATCGAAGAGGGTACTGAATTAGTTGAGACGCAAGGTATTGAACACCGAACACTCGAAAAGGTAATGGAAGATAACTTCTTCCGTTATTCGATGAGCGTTATTATCGACCGAGCACTGCCTGACGTACGAGACGGATTAAAGCCGGTTCATCGACGTATCTTGTATTCAATGAACCAGAACGGTAACCGTTCAACCGCAAAATTTGTGAAGTCGGCTCGTATCATTGGTGACGTGATGGGTAAGTATCACCCGCACGGTGACTCAGCTATCTATAACTCAATGGTTCGTTTGGCACAGCCATGGTCACTTCGATACCCACTGATCCAAGGTCAGGGTAACTTTGGATCGATGGACGGCGACGAACCAGCGGCCCACCGTTACACTGAGGCTCGTATGGCAAAAATTGCCGACGAAATGCTGGCTGATATCGACAAAGAGACGGTTGATTTTCGTCCGAACTTTGATGGTTCCGAACAAGAACCTGTCGTTTTACCGGCCAAACTGCCGAACCTCCTCTTGAACGGTCAAATTGGTATCGCTGTTGGTATGGCAACGAACATTCCACCGCACAATCTTGGTGAGCTGGTCGACGCAAGTATCGAATTGATCGACAACGAAGAAGCGACGATCGAAGATCTTATGAAGCACGTTAAGGGTCCAGACTTCCCGACTGGCGCAATTGTTTACGGTGGTTCTCCGATGAAACAAGCGTACCAAACTGGTCGCGGGAGCGTCACGGTGCGGGCTGTTGCCGGTATCGAAGAGACCAAGAAGGGTCGTCATCAGATCGTTGTATCCGAAGTCCCTTATGGTGTGAACAAAGCCTCATTGATTGAAAAGATCGCTGAACTCGTGAAAGACAAGAAGATCCAAGGTATTAGTGACCTCCGTGACGAGACTGCTCGTGGCCAAGTCCGAGTCGTGATCGAGCTCAAAAAAGACGCCTATCCAAAGAAGCTTCTGAACCAGCTCTACAAGCTAACGGCACTTCAGACCAGCTTTAACTTCAACATGCTGGCCCTTATCGACGGCACCCAGCCGCGCGTCCTCGGTCTCCAGGAAATGCTCTCCGAGTTTATCAAACACCGTCAAAAAGTCGTTCGTCGTCGTACGGAATATGAACTGAAAAAGGCGAAAGAACGCGCACATATCTTGGAAGGTCTCAAGATTGCCCTCGATCACATCGACGAAGTGATCGCACTTATTCGTGCCAGCAAGACGACCGATGTTGCTCACAAAGGCTTGAAAGACAAGTTCGGTCTCAGTGATATCCAGGCTTCGGCAATCCTTGCGATGCAACTTCGACGCCTGACAGGACTCGAGCGGGAAGCAATCGAGAACGAGCTGAATGAATTACTCACATTGATCAAGAAGCTTGAAGGTATCTTGGCTGACGAGAACGAGATTCTCAAGATCATCAAGACTGAACTGCTCGAAATGAAAGAGAAATACGGTGATGAGCGTCGTAGCCAGATCATCAACCACGAGCTCGGTAAATTTAGCGATGAAGAGCTAATTCCGGAAGAAGACTCTGTTATTTTATTGACGACCGAAAACTATATCAAGCGAACACTCGTCAGCGAATACCGACGTCAGAATCGTGGTGGTAAGGGTAAGCGTGGTATGACCACCAAAGAAGAAGATGTCATCGACCAGCTGATTCCAGCTAGTACCCATGATTACTTACTTTTCTTTACAAACAAAGGTCGCATTTTCCGCCTCAAAGCATACGAAGTCCCGGCTGCATCGCTAGCTGCTAAGGGTGTTGCTGCGGTCAACCTTCTTGCACTCCAGCCGGAAGAAAAAATCACTTCTATCATCAAGCATGAAAAAGATGCAAACGATGACGGATACCTCTTCATGGCAACGACAAAAGGGACAGTAAAGAAGACTCCGTTCAAGGACTATGCGAATATTCGCACCAACGGTCTGATTGCTATCAAATTGGACGACGGTGACGAACTCCGATGGATCAAAAAGACGACCGGTACGGCGGATGTCATCATCTCGACCTCTGCTGGGCAAGCGATTCGATTCAATGAAAGCGACGCTCGACCAATGGGACGTGCTGCTCGCGGTGTTCGCGGTGTACGCCTTCGTCCGAATGACTTGGTTGTGGGAATGGACATTGTGTCTGACGGTGAAAGCAATATGCTTGTCATCAGTCAGCTCGGCTACGGCAAGATTACCAAGTCGGCCAACTTCCCATCGCACAAGCGCGGAGGTGTTGGTATCAAGGCTGCTGTCGTGACAGCTAAGACAGGTCCGATTGTCGCGGTACGAACGCTTGACCCTGATACGGCTGAGATCCTGTTGATTTCCAGCAAGGGACAGGCTATCCGTGTCGGACTGAAAGACATCCCGACACTTGGTCGTACGACCCAGGGTGTCCGCATTATGCGTACCGGTGATGGAGATAAGGTATCATCATTCGGTTTCGTCCCAGAGCAAAAAATTGAAGAAGAACTAGGGGAATAGGCGATGACGGGTGTGGCAGTATCCCCATTCTTGATCGCTGCAGCCATCGCTTGGATCGCTGCGCAGTTGTTGAAGTATATCTTTGCGGTTATTCGCCATCGAAGTATCCGACAATACCGTCAGTTTTACTTGTCAGGTAGCATGCCGAGCGCTCATTCGGCGACAGTTGTTGCGATGGCGACAGTCATAGGAATTTACGAAGGCGTCGATAGTGCAATCTTTGCGCTATCAGTCCTTTTTGCCGCTGTTGTTATGTATGACGCATTAATGGTACGCCGATCGTCTGGGGAGCAAGGCGTTGCAATCCTTCGATTATTAAAGGATATCAAAAGCAACATCGTCCCGCCAAGAGTTGCAAAAGGGCATCTACCAACAGAGGTGGTGGCGGGCGCATTGCTCGGTTTTTTGATCGGAATTTTGACGGTCACTACCCTAGGCCTTTAAACAGTTTTCGAGACTGTCGGTGAGAAAAATCACAAAGTTGCCTATAACCCCTTGACCCACTGCCGAATGCCATGTATATTAGTGAAAGTCTGGTTGCAAACGCCATCAACGGCAAAAGTAACTACCGGTAACAACTGTGGAGTTGAAACTAGAAAAGACGAGAACTTTGACAATTTAGTTGTGCAACACTTATTTTTAATTAAATAAGTAATTATCATCGTCAGTTTATATATGTTTATTGAGTCGTGTGTCTGAAAAAGTGACACATTTTATGGAGAGTTTGATCCTGGCTCAGGATGAATGCTGGCGGCGTGCCTAACACATGCAAGTCGAGCGGCAGCGCGAGTAGTTTACTACTTGGCGGCGAGCGGCGGACGGCTGAGTAACGCGTGGGAACATACCCCAAAGTGAGGAATAACCGCCCGAAAGGGTGGCTAATGCCGCATATGATCTTCGGATTAAAGGATTTATCCGCTTTGGGAATGGCCTGCGTACGATTAGATGGTTGGTGAGGTAATGGCTCACCAAGTCGACGATCGTTAGCTGGTCTGAGAGGATGACCAGCCAGACTGGAACTGAGACACGGTCCAGACTCCTA
>CAJYIP010000058.1 GCA_913775275.1 Patescibacteria group bacterium
TCCAACATTTTTACTTATGATACCTGTTTCTTCATAGTCGTCTGGATTCATCGTTCCAAGTGAGCGGTACAGATCATATTGAGCGAGCAGGTCGGAATTCTTTTGTTTGGTATAGGCTTGCCAGCCGGTGTAACGCGAACCGCCCTTGACGATGCCGCCGACTTCTTGAATGGCTATGATAACAGCAAGTTTTGACCGAATGGCATCAGAAGCAATGTCGGCCTCAACAAGCATACGAGCATAGTTTGATTCGACTGGGTATCGTTCCATTGACCGGCCTATCGCCGTTACCTCTCCCCTTGCCGTCATTGCTCCCAAAGCAACTAACGTTTGCTTTGCTCGTTTGATGGCGGATTTACTCGGATCGTGGTAAAAATCAAGCGTTTCGATATCGATACCGACGTTTGCAAGACGGAGCGTTAAGCGATCGATATGCTTTCGTAAAATCTCTGGTGTACCGTATTCGTCGCGTTCTTCAAAACTCAGACAGGGCATGATGTCGTATTGCGCCAAGATGTACTCACCGGGCTTTGTTCGTCCAGCGCGACCAGCACGCTGTAAACAATCAGCTTGGGATGTCTGGGCAATAAACAGTCCTTCGACGCCGCTACGGACTTCGCTCCGCCGCTCCAGACCACTATCAATGACCGTATCAATATCGTCAATTGTCACACTGGTTTGGGCGATATTAGTCGACAAGACGATCTTTCCATTGTGATAATGTGCGAATGCTTTTTGCTGATCGAATAACTCGAGTTGAGAATGAAGTGGCAGGACGGGTACACCTGCTGCCGTTGCTTTGGCGATAATCGCCTCGCTGACATTTTGAATCTCCGCCTTACCGGGAAGGAAGACGAGCACATTTTTGCCAGTACCGAGCGTATCAATGACTTCCGATATGACATCGCGACCGCGACGTTGCGCGACACCATAACTACGCCCTGGGACAGAGATGACCGCAGTTGTTCCAAAGTAATCAGCTAGTGGCGCAGTATCAATCGTTGCGCTCATGATGACGACTTTGAAGGACGGTTCTTCGTCGCACCGCTTCTTCGCCCATGCGATCAACACTTCCATGTTTTCGTTCCATTCATGTACTTCATCGAGTACGAGAACTTGCTTTTGTATGATACCCGATCCGGTGATCTCACGGACAAGTTGCAATCCGTCAGTACAATAAAGGATCTGGTTCGTCGGGCTATCGTTCCGCTCGTGTGCCGTTCGATACGCAATAATCTGCTCGCTGTCGACCGTGTTTCGCAGCGCCCATTCTTCACGAACTCGATGTGACAGGTTACGAGCTGCTAATATCCGTGGCTGGGTAACAACAACTTTTTCATAGCCATGTTCGGCGAGATACTGCGGTACTTGTGTACTTTTGCCTGCGCCTGTTTCAGCGGTGATAATCGTCACCTGATTGCCGTCAACAGCATCGGTAATCGATTGACGGTAATCATATATTGGCAACGTTGCGTCGAAGTCGTTAGTCATTATGTTTACTATAGCAAATGAAGCGTCGCACTATTATCAATTTACGATAGTTCTCGCCATTGAAAATACGTATCCTTGTCGTCCTGTTGCTCCATGTATCCGTTCGGACTGTATCCAGCATCTGAAAGCATGACAACGAATCGATGCTTTGTATACGTACTTATGATACCGGGATAGGTCGGAGATAACGATTGTTGCTGGTCGATGTCGCGGTGATACGCACGGTCGAACGATGTAACGCCAAGCTCTTCGGCCAGTGCCCGTGTCAACGCCGCTTCAATCGGTTCGTCCTTTTTAAGCTTTTCTGCAATAGATGAGTCGATTGTTCTTTGGAACATCCGTCCATCTTTCAAGATCTGTGCCTCTTCTCGCAAGATCAGCCGTCGTCCATCCGGGTGTTCATACATAACATCTGCCGCAATAACCTCGACATGACGGTAAAGGTTTTTATAGCCATCAATCGACAACGTCGACTCCCCTTCATGTACCTCCTTGAGGAGTTGTTCGAACGACTTTGCTTTATCAACGCCAAATCGTCCAACCGGAATACGCCCTTCAACGAGAATATCGAGCAGTTCCGCATACCCAATATCAGATGGTACGTCACAGCGTTCGCGCTGCTTTTTGATATGCTCAGGAGTGATCATTACTTACCGGCTGAGCCTGTAGCGAGGTGATAATACTTTGGAGTCGCACATGGAGCCGAACAATACGACTCTCGTCATTCATATTTTCGCGGACTTGAGCTCGAGATATCTTTGACGCACTCGTCAATGTCCGGACATGACGACTGCACTCAAGATCAGCACAGCACAAGTAGCCGACCGATGTCGATGCTGTCCTCACTCCTGGAAAGACAACGCTACCGGCTCGTGTACCCGATTGCCATGTCATGCACAAATCACAAATAATTGATGAAGCCCTACCAGTCGACGAGCTCGGTGCTAGTTTTGTCAGTTCGTACGGAAGAACATACGTTCCGCTCTCAATCGTCACGATAAGGACGCCTTTTTGCTTCGTTCGGTCTTTGATAGCTAAAACTTCGCTATTACTCCAATCTTCAGCAGACATATGCGACGTGCTTGCCAAGAATTTTAGGTCACGCGTCTGACGCGGCTTTAAGGAAGTCGATTCAATAAGGTGTGTAAACTGTTCTTGGGTAAGGCGTTTCATAAGTTCTACTTTTCATCTACGACGCGGTTTCATATGTCATGTAGCTATAGTACGAGATGACGTCAAATATATACAACTATAACCACTATAAAGTAAAGGCAACGTTGACATTTATACTATATTGTGCTAAAATATAAACATTAGCGAATAGTAACAACTATTATGCTACGCCTTGTCTAACAAAGAAATGTGGGAGTGGTTCCATGTCAAGCTTTGCACAGTCCGGCTACGAGAGCCCGATGTGGTTTTTTAACGATCGCTTGGACTCGGCGATCAAGGCGGCGCAGGAGCGTGACCGTCAATACCGAGAAGCAGAGGCGGCCCGTGAGGCAGCCGAAGCACAGGAGCGCGCGATCAAGCAGCGAAAGAAGGATGACTTCATCGAATCCGTCGCTCTGGAAAGAGCAACAACCTACCGCTACGCCGAATGGCTAATGTTGTGGATGTACCAAGGCGGTGCTGTCCATCACTTCTACGGCTACGACCTCCCGTCGTATGTCCTGACTCCGACGCGTCACAACCCCTTCGCTGAGATTCCCGAGATGTTCGGGGCGGATGCCTTTCAACTGCTTGTCGACGACCGTGTCGCTCGCATCGACATGACACCCATCAGTCGACGTGCGGGCTGGGAGTGGGGGCACAGCGACGTAAAGCGAATCATGGTCCTCGACGATGGGACGTACAAGGCTTACACGAACAACCCTGACAGCATCACCGCCTATGCCGATGTCGTTGCCCTGATTCGTCAGGGAGGCATCGACATGCTTCGTTCAGTTCCGCCGAAACATCTCACTTCGTAATACGACAGGCATCATGCCGCCGGAAACCGCCGAGTTCAGCTCGCGCTGGCTCCGGCGGCTTTTCCGTTTAATCAATTATTTTTTAAACTTGTTGAAAAACTTCCCAACATGTAATTTCAACGCCTTGTGAATAGCAGCCCGGCGCTTCTTATCTTTCAATATGTGAATAGCTGGCGGCAAAACTGATATAGCGACGATGATAAGGATGATCGGATAAATGACCGTGTCAATCTCGACACCAATGCTTTCAAAGAATACGCCAAGGAAATAGCCGAGATAGGTAATACCAGCTGTCCATAAAAACCCACCAATCAAGTTGTATGTCAGGAATGTGCTGTATTTCATTTTTGCGATACCGGCAACAACAGGTGCAAACGTTCTAACGATTGGAACGAAACGAGCAATAATGATCGTTTTACCACCGTGTTTTTTGTAAAATGCTTCGGCGTGCTGAATATTTTCTTTGCGGAAAAGCAATGAATCTGGACGCTTGAAAATTCTGTGTCCGACACGCCTTCCGAAAGTGTATCCGACACTATCCCCTGTTACTGCTGCTAGGAACAAGAGGAACACGAAAAGATGAATGTTGATATTGAATATACCACTGTGCGTTAAAACACCTGCGGTGAACAAAAGGCTATCCCCCGGAAGAAAAAACCCAATAAGCAAACCCGATTCAGCAAAGATAACGAACAGGACGGCGAGAACACCAAGGCCGGTGATGATATCGACCAAGTCAAGTCCTGGTAATGCTGATAAAAGAGTGAGGTTCGTGAGTAAGGCGTCAGTCATGTATTTAGCGTATCATAAATAATCTCGCAGAAAAGCTACTAGTTCGTCCACGTCGCCCATTGCGGTGCAGCGTTAGCATTGAATCCATCAGATCCGGGATTGGTATTTACTAATCCAATTTGATTACAGATACTATAGCCATGAGCATAAGGTGTTGGTTCAACGACACCGTTTATTGACTTAAATAAATTACCCGATTTTGACATAACCATAAAGATATAACTATCATTAGCGCTGTTATAACAGTACCGCAAGTTACGTGATTGGTTATCCTGACCATATGAACCTTTGCTAAAAGAAAGCCCGGTTACAGTCGTTAAGGAACTGGGATACGTATTTGATGGCGAATCAATTTTTGCCATTTCTATTTTTTTTGCAAACGCCGCTATATCGCTGCGCACTGCCGTATCATGAGATCGATTCTGGATGCCATTATAGGCAACTATGGTTATTGCAGCTAAGATCGCGATGACGACAATCACGATGAGTAATTCAACGATCGTAAAACCTGAATCATGTTTATTTTTAGCCCACATTGGTTGTAAGTATAAGCGATACTATCATAAAGGTCAAAGCAGTTGATTCTCATTTCAAATCTATCTTACGGCTATTCCCCGCCCTCTGTGTGTAGCCTAAAATTTGTCAGGCGTTAACGTATGGGCCGCCAACTGACAAAATCACTTATGTGATCGTTCATTGATCCTAATTAATCTACGCATACTTACTAACGAAAGAAAACAGACTTGCGTTTATGACAAGTCTGTTTTCTTTGACAGCCCCTCGCAGAAGAGCTACGAACTATTAGCTTCTAATTGCTTGCCTGACCTGTCTTAAGTCGTCTAATGCGCTCTCTAATAATTCAGTTGCATTTTCTTGCTCACGTAACGTTGAATAATACGGGAAATCAATAAGTTGAGTTTCTATGTTCGCATGATCAATCAAGTCACCCACGTCATATGTAGTACTTGTAATATCTGATGGCGCTATTTCATCCATACTTAATTCGCCTATTCCATCAACTAATTCGATCACATTGTATCCTGGAAGCGTAACTTTTCCTCGTTTTCTATGTATTTCTTGAGAAATTGCCCATTTTGCCGTAAGCTCAGCAAAAATAGACGAATCTCCGGATAAAGCTTTTTCAAATATCAACGGAAGGCCATTTTCTGCATAACCTGAGAACCGACCACCCACTTCAACTGGTAAGTTTAAAGTCTCGCCTTCGTTAAGTGGAGAAAAAGCTTGAATTGAATCTATAGCCATAAACTTTGATGAATTTGTATTATTGATAAATGAAATTGGCTTGTTCTGATAAATACTTGCCGTAAGGCGGCCTAACTTCAAAAAAACTTCACTAGCGTACAAGTTTACCTTATCCGTCTCGGTTATTGGATTTCCGTCATACCATAACTTCTTGCGATTGTTGACATACCATAAACCTTGCTCAACGTCTTCATACGCGTAATAAGGTACGTCACCAACAATTCTACTGCCGTGACCAATGAGAATAAGCGCATCAATATGTTCGGACATAGACATAGACAAAAAATACCACAGAAATGGTGTTGGTAAAATAGTTAACACTTGGCAGGGGTACGTAGAATATCCAAAGATAGCGCTGCGCCGCTTTTGGAAAAACAAGCTTTTCCATCTTTTTCTTTGGCAGACCTTAGCGGAAGAATTCAGAACTATTTCAAACGTTTTTTACGAATCAATTCAACAATAATGTGTACCGCTCCACCGACAATTAATGCGATAACAATATTTATTATATAGCCATAAATATCAGCAGGTTTCATTATAAAACACAGAATAAAAAGCGTACCTAGTAATACAACACCTGCAATGGCATTAGAAATCTTATTATCTTCATCTGAGACAAATATGTTTTTGAACATGTTTGAAGTATAGCAAAAAGCCTCCGAATTGGAGACTTATTCACACTGCTTAGGCTTGGCAGCCCCTAATGGATGAGCTTGGAACTTTTTCTATGACACCTCATAAAGCTTTGCGCTAGTTTCTGGGTTAAGTCTTTGATAAAAATTCAGTAACTCTTGGTTCGATAATACTGCTAGTTCACCACCATGAGACATAACTTGTATACTCAAGTCAGAAGTCTCATCTAATCCTACTAAACTGTGTACAGAACCCCTATTACCAAGACGTACTACACCAACGGCTCCCATGCCTAATGTTCTGGCTAATTCCCGTCGACTAGAATAACGATCAATCGGGTACCAAGACTCTCCGCTGGGATTCATCAAAGCTAAGTCAATATAATCAGGATGTAAAAGACGACTAAATAAGTTGCAATTTATGGTGTCAACTTTGGCAATGCGATCCATTGCTATTCGCAATCCATTAACCATTGCTCCTGTCATCCGAAAGTGGCGTGTAATATTACTATCAGATATATCTCCCAGTGATTCTGCCGCTCCTATACTATCAACGTGAATGCCAACTACTCTATCATAGTCAACAAAAGCTGGGGCAGATGCCACCCATTCGTATGTATCTCGGCGTGTGTGTAAGCTAACCTCGTATATTTGCTTGCTAGGAAGTCGATCGATCATAGGTAAAAGTAGACCACGTTTCTAGGATCTACTCAAGCATAAGCTCTATGGCAGCCCTTGTGGATGAGTTTCGAACTTTTTAGAGCAACAGGTTAGAGTAAGCTAGCTAAAAGAAATAATGCTGCGTGGATCGCTAAAACAATTAAGAACGAAAGTTTAGCTACGTTTAGCACTTGAGAGTTGGATCCGCTTCGTTCCAAAGTTGCTACGGTAATTATAAATAGAATAGCCGGAATGAACCAAATAAGTGTATTAGCAAAACTAATAAATTCTATAAATACACCGAAATTTTCTCTGTTGAATGAAATCACATCTTGATACAACAAGTAAACAACTCCGGCAATTCCTAAGGGCAATAAAACATAGGCTAATATTCTAAGAGGCTTTATACGTGCCTTTTCGTTGGTCGTTATTGCGTTTGATAAAAATAATTTATCAATTAGTTTTTTTATGAATATTACAACAACTATAAAAACTAATAAAAGTACTAGCGCTAATATAATAGGGTTCATGAGAAGAGTATAACAAAAAGCCTCCATAATGGAGACTTTTCTATAATGCTCATGCTTGGCGGGGGGTACGCATAAGCGACTGTTTGAGACAGACTATACATTCATCTTTATACTTTGCCACACGAGACCGTTGCTGTCAGTATACGGTGAGCCGTCTTTTTTAAAACCCAACGATTGGTTTAAATTGGTGATCACAACATTGTTGGCGAGATGACGAGAGTAAATAGTGTCTACATGCAACGTGTTCTTTATGTAATTAATGGCCGCTTGCATGACGGACTTGCCGATCCCCTTGCCGCGGTAGTCGGGATTACCAATCATAATGTGAATGCTTGGTGGCCGCACACCGTGATTCTCTTGCAACTCAATCCAAACGACGCCAATCGTCTTATGGTCGACGATAATCATCCTGGTTATTTGTTTGCGTTGCTCCTCAAGCTCGATAAACTCATGCAGGATGGCTGTTTCGCTCTCGATCGTGGACGGTTCAATCTCATGCTCAGTAAGGTGGCACGGCCTTCCGGGAGCTGAAACCAGCTAAGTGCGAAAGGCAGATCCCGATCTATGTCGGGAGGAAGGAGAAGGATTGTAGGATCTTCAGTGTGCATAATAGGGTTCATTACCTATTAAGTGTAAAGTCTAGCACAAGTCCAGCGTGGTCAGAAGCAATGATATCCGATGCATAAAACTTATTAACGTTTACTTTATCATTAACAAATATATAATCACACACTTCGGTTTTCTTAGTGAGGTGATTTCGTGTTGTAGAAAGTCCACTTTCAATTGTAAGATTTCTAAACGAATTATTCACAAGCTGTATAGACTCACTATCAGGAGATAAGTTAAAGTCTCCCGAAATTATGATCGGCCCATCAAGTAATGAAGCGTACTTTACAAGTTCCGTACATGCTCGAAGTGTTTCGTCATTTCCGTTCTTATGCTCCTTGATGTGATAGCCATGAAGCGTGAGGACATGCACGATGCCGTCTGGTGCTTCTATTTTTGAATGCGCAATATTTCTAGCGACGTTATATCCACCCGAGTTAATATAATCAAAATTTCTCGTTAAATTCCCGAGTGTCCACACTTCATTCGTTTCCAACAAGTTAAAATTCGAAGCAATCATATTGCCACGAGTTGCGGTATGGTGCATGAAGTTAAATTCAACCAGTGGAGTGTTGTACTGATATTTAAACGGATGCTCATCTAATATACTTCCAATTGTGTCAAAAATCTTGCCTCCATCAATCGAAGTAACTACCTCTTGCAGGCATATGATATCTGGATTTTCTTTATCAAATAAGCGAATAATTTCTGACGGCAATTTACATGACCATGTTTTAAGTTGGATGAGTTTCATTAGTATTTACTCTAACAAAGAAGCCTCCAAAACGGAGATTAATTTCATTGTGTTTAGGCTTGTCAGGGGCACGTGGAATATCTAAAGATAACGCATCGTCATATCCAGAAAAGTAAACTTTTCTGTCTTAATCCTCGCCTTCGCACCACGATCTTGCGACAGCAAACTGCCGCCGATCGAGGCCCAACCCTAGGTAACTCAACCAAAGAAAAAGATGGACGAAATGTCCATCTTTTTCTTTGGCAGGGGCACGTGGAATCGAACCACGATCCTAGGTTTTGGAGACCCATATACTAACCGTTGTACTATGCCCCTTTGCTGTATTGTTCATGCGCGATGGTATGTCGCGCATCCATCAGTGTACCAGTTGAAGGATTTTTTTTCCAGATGATGACTATTCTTCAAGTCGATTGATGTACGAAGAAGGATTGGCAGGATCACCGTCGTAGCAAAGCGGTGCGATCGAACGATCAATAGTATACGCTTCTGTATCTACGCAACTCATAAGGTCGTACTGTGTCGAAAAAGCACTGTCATGTTGATGGCGATACATAAAATGTGGCGCTCCGAGTTTCTCCCAGGTACCATCTCGTTGAATAAAAATAGCTTTTTCTTGACCGGCTCCGCCGCAGCCTAGCCCGACGAGTGCCTGCTGATTATTTTCAGACAGAGCGAGTACATTGACAGTGAACATCCCCTGCGTGAAGTCACTACACGGTCGGGCGTCAAAATCAGATGCGAGAGCTTTTGATAACGTCTTTGGAATTTTTTCTTGAGGGACTGAGTCACTGCCCATGATCATTGGCGGTCGGCTTTCAATCATGTCAAGATCAGTAAGCGTGAATGGCGTCCCCTTCTTTGTATACTGTTGGCTAAAGGTTCGATTAGCCATTGCATAATAGATAGCAACGCCCAGTAATAGTAAGAAAACAATAAGGAATGGCACCAGAAAGACAGGTGGATGTCCGATACGAGTCGTTTGTTTTTCTTTCATGCTTGTGCCTTTCATATGATGAGTATACCGTGGGTGTTTGCTATGGGACAGTTTAAAGACATGTCCAGGTCTGATCTTTTATGTAGTTATATGAGCACACACGTCGAGCTGGTGTTCGGATGGCACATGAAATTCTCTTTTGGAGAGTTGCCAGAGTACCAGTTGGTGCACTTTGTCACTTCCCAATTTTGTGCCGTTCCGCCGCAGCCGATATGCAACCGGTAGCTGCCGTTGTTTAGCGGGTAGTAGTAGTTGACGTCGATCCAATTACCGTTCGTCGGCTCGAATTGTGCCCAGCCGCTATTGCCGGACTGCTCGACCCAGATACCACGGACAGCTTTGTAGTTACAGCTGACGGCACCTTTGTGCGGATAGGTGGCTGCTTCGGCGGCATCCGGAGCACTTGCGGACTGCATCGTCACGGCAGTCGCGATAACTAAACCGGCCAGACCAAGGCCGATCCAACGATGGGATCTCATGATTTCCTCTCGGGTTGTGTAGGAATGCTCCTACCCTATTAGTTTGGCAGATGATTATGAATTAACCATTAACTTTGTTACGATAATGACAATAGGATACAAAAAAGGAGTGGCATGAACATAGTCGTTGTTGGTGGGGGATTTGCGGGGGTCAAAGCTGCCATAGAACTAAGCAAAAAGCATATTGGAAAGATCACTTTGATTTCCGATGAACCCTATTTTCTTCATCATGCAACGCTTTATGCAACGGCCACCGGACGCAGCATGGCCGAATCGGTCATTCCACTTGCGCACATTTTTGACTATTATCCAAATGTCACTGTCGTCAACGATACGATGACGAGCATCGATTCTCGACGTCGATTGATCATCGGTAAAAACAAACAATATCATTACGATAAAGCTGTCATTGCTATAGGCTCGGTCACAACCTACTTCGGCATCGAAGGAATGGCTGATCATGCCTACGGTATCAAGAACCTCGACGAAATCAAACAGTTCCATGCCCACATCCATGAAGACGTCGTCCAAAAGAAATTGGATCGAGAATATTTCATCATCGGTGCAGGACCGACTGGTGTTGAAATGGCCGGCGCACTCATGGAATACCTCCAAAGCCTCATACGCATATATAATCTGAAGCATTCAAAGGCACGAGTCACCCTCGTTGAAGCTGCACCGACTATCCTGCCAAGGATCTCAAAGACAGCCGCTAAAAAAGTGATGGTCCGCCTCAAAAATCTCGGCATTAAAGTCCTTGTCAACCATAAGGTACAGGCACTTGATAAAGACCGTATTGTTATTGATGGAAAAACACATCCAACTGCGTGTGCGATCTGGACATCGGGCGTTGCAAACAATCCTTTCTTTGCCGCGCAGGGAGACACTTTCCATCTAGCCCCAAATGGCCGGGTTGAAGTCAACCAGTATCTCGAAGCGATTCCGAATGTTTACGTCCTCGGCGACAACAACGCTGTAAAGAATAGCGGTTTGGCATGGCCTGCCCTCGATCAAGCGACATTCCTAGCCAAACATTTGACGCGCCTTGTCGCAAAACGACCCCTCCTCCCCTATAAGCCGCGAACATTCATTCAAGGCGTTCCAGTTGGCGAAAATTGGGCATATGTCGAACGATATGGCATCTATGCAGCCGGCAAAACCGGTGCAGCGATTCGACGGTGGATGGAACTGTATGGCTATAAACAATTAGTACCAGCAAAAATAGCCCGCGACTTGTGGCGAGCACACAATATTCCCGAAATAGACGTCTAACAACTGTTGTAAATGCTTACGCTTATTCATATAATGAGGGCAGATTATGAACATATCAATGTTGGGCTGGGAGTTGCCGCCGCATAACAGCGGTGGTCTAGGGGTAGCATGCTATCACCTTGCTAAAGCGCTCGCTGCCAAAGGCACGACAATTGACTTTGTTCTGCCCTACACAGCCGCACACGCCGACGTCGAATTCATGACGATCCATCATGCGTCGACACAGCGTCCGATACCGTACAGCGCAACCGGAGTATATGACAGCAGCATTATGACCGAGGGAAGCTCACTTCGAGAACTCCAACGGCAATACACAACATTCGTCGAACGGCACATCACAAATACACCTCAGACGTATGATGCTATCCATGCTCACGACTGGCTGACGATCGAGGCTGGCATTCGAGCAAAGGAATTAACTAATCTTCCGTTGATCGTGCATGTACACTCAACGGAATATGATCGATCGGGTGGTAGCACCGGTAATCCCCTTGCCCGGGCGATCGAGTACCAAGGTCTCATTATGGCCGATCGAATTGTCGCCGTCAGCGCGGTCACGAAAAGTATTATCATCGCTCAATACGGCATTCCTGCTGACAAAATTGAGGTTCTGCATAATGCAATCGATGTTGCAAGCTTTGATAACGGCTACCTGTACGACCAGCGAACCTACTCATATCTCGAAGGGCTCAAGAGCGAAGGCTATACAGTCATTTCGGCAGTCACTCGTTTTACTGTTCAAAAAGGACTGACTCAGCTACTTCAAGCGGTTGCAAAAGCAGTTGATCGCTACGATCGACTTGTTCTATTGTTGGCTGGTGACGGTGAACAGCGTGACGAGCTCATCGCACTTGCGGCTCGTCTCGGCATCGCCGACAGGGTCTTTTTTACCGGCTTTGTTCGCGGCAAGCAATGGCGCGATGCCTATAGCGTCTCGGATATCTTTGTTCTCAGTTCCATAAGTGAGCCTTTCGGCCTTACTGCGTTGGAAGCCGCTCATCATGACACAGCGCTCGTCATCACGAAACAGTCCGGTGTGTCAGAAGTTCTTCACAGTATGTTTACCTATGACTTCTGGGATACTGATAAACTTGCCGACCAATTAGTCGGTATCGCGACGTCACCTGCACTGCAGTCATCATTAAAAAAGAACGTCCTTCACGAATATGCCCGCCTTTCATGGGATGATGTGGCCGAAACACTGCTCACGACCTACCAGCAGACACGACACGGAGCGTTAGTATGAATAAAGCCATAACACTCTACCTCCATGTTCATCAGCCGTATCGTGTGCGTGATTATACCGTTTTTGACACTGCCGTCAGCCATAACTATTTCGTTGCTCCCGATCCTCTCAGTAATCGAAACAATGAGAAAATTTTTCGAAAAGTAGCTGAGAAGTCGTACTTGCCAATGAACGCGGTCTTACTTGAACTACTTGAAAAACATCCAGATTTCAAAGTATCACTCAGCATCACTGGTGTATTTATCGACCAAGCGCTCGAATGGGCACCGGAAGTACTCGATAGTTTCAAAAAACTGGTTGCAACTGGTCAAGTCGAAATTGTTGCAGAAACTTACTATCATTCATTGGCATTTTTCTTTAGCCGATCAGAATTTGAAGCCCAAGTGAGACTTCATCAACAAAAAATCAAAGAAATATTTGGATGTGACACGTCCGTCTTTCGCAATACCGAGCTTGCATATAATGATGCTCTTGCCGCATGGGCTGAAAAGGCAGGCTTTAAAGGTATTTTGGCCGAAGGATGGGATCCGGTACTCGATGGTCGGACACCAAATAAAGTCTATCGACCAGCAGGAACGACTGATATTGGATTGCTACTAAAAAATTATCGACTCAGTGATGATATCGCCTTCAGATTTAGTAACCGTCAATGGCAAGAATGGCCACTCACAACCGATAAATACATCGAGTGGCTGACAAATGGCGCTGAGGACGGAGAGCTAATCAATTTGTTCATGGACTATGAAACATTCGGGGAGCACCAATGGGCCGATACAGGCATTTTCGACTTCTTCGAGAGCTTCGTTGAGCAATGGCTCTCAAGCGATCAACGATCATTCCTGACGGTATCAGAGGCTATTGATAATAATCGACCGTCGGCAGAAGTAAGTATGCCGCAAACCGTCACCTGGGCAGATGCAGAGCGCGATCTCACAGCGTGGCTCGGCAACGATATGCAACACGAGGCGATGCGTCACCTGTACGCCCTCGAGCGTGACGTCCTCCGTACTCAAGACGCAACATTGATCGAAGATTGGCGTCGACTCCAAACATCCGACCATGCCTATTACATGTGCACTAAGTGGTTCACCGATGGCGATGTTCACGCCTATTTTAGCCCCTACGACTCACCTTACGATGCGTTTCTCTACTATATGAACGCTATCCGCGATGTACGATGGCGCCTGTACGCCCATCATCAGACAGGTGGCCTCCATGGCTAGGCCAATCGTCCTCAGTAACGGTAATTTGCACGTTGGTATTAATAATTTTGGATTGGTACATGACTTTTATTACCCTTACGTTGGACTTGAGAACCACGCTGCCGGCAATGACTTACGACATAAAGTCGGTGTTTTTGTTGATGGCTCTATCAGCTGGCTGGACGAGGATGAAGGCTGGGTATTCACCTTTCGCTATCCTCACTCAGCTTTGATTGGTCATACTCTTGCCCGCCATGACGGGCTTGGCATTATTCTTGAGTTTGACGACTTCGTCGATACCGAATTAAATATATTCGTACGGAACACGCATGTTGTGAATTTGAGAGATGAATCACGCAACATAGTCTTCTATTACCATCAAGCATTTGCAATTGGTGATTCCCGTTCAAACACCGATACTGCGCAGTACCTTCCTGACAGCAGGGCAATCCTCCACTACCGCGGTCGTCGAGCTTTTATTGTATCCGGTGAAACTGATGGCAAATCGTTGGATCAATTTACGATTGGTCTGTTCGGAATCGAGAACCACGAAGGCAGTTACCGCGATGCCGAGGATGGTCAGCTGAGTGGTAATACAATCGAGCACGGTCGCGTTGACTCGGTCATTGGGTTTACTTTGGCACTCGACGCCCACAGCTCAAGACGTGTTAATTATTGGATATCTGCCGGGGTGTCATTAAAAGACGCTCTTGTTGGTCATAAAACACTCAAAGATAGCGGCGTTCATACGCGCTTGACAGCATCTGCAACGTGGTGGCATCGATGGCTCGAACCAGCCTCCTCGCTTGCTGATCGTTTACCAAAAAAATACCGTCACGCATTCGTTCACGGAACAATGTTATTAAAATCGCATATTGACAACCGCGGCGCAGTCATCGCAAGCACCGATAGTTCAATGCTCAATTACTCACGTGACGCATATGCCTATTGTTGGCCACGTGACGCCGGCTTTACGCTCTGGCCGCTCCTTCGGCTTGGCTATACCAATGAAGCCCAGCGCTTTTTTGAGTTCATTCAGCAAGCGATGCACCCGTCTGGATACGTAATGCATAAATATCGATCAGATGGCGCTGTTGGCAGTAGTTGGCACCCCTATGTCCACGGAGATGATATTGCGCCTCCTATCCAAGAGGACGAAACCGCCATGACTGTCTTCATGTTCAGTCAGTACTATCAGCTCTACAAAAATGACGAGCTATTAAAGCGGTTTTACCCCTCTATGATTGTTCCAATGGCAGACTTCCTGTCTGAATACGTCGATGTTCACACCGGCCTTCCAAAACCGTCATATGATTTGTGGGAAGAGCACTACCTAGTAACAACATATACGACCGCTATGACATACGCTGCTTTACTTGCGGCTGCGGAACTAGCCTCTCTGTCTGGCGATCGTGAAAACAATGTGAAGTGGCAGACAGCGGCAGAAGATATTCGTACTGCTGCGCAAAAATATCTCTACAACTCTGAGCGGCAAGTATTCTATAAAGGAATATACACCGATAATGGACGGTTCGATCCTGATCCGACGATAGATTCATCGGCCGTGTTTGGCGCATACCTTTTCGGCCTCTTTGATAGCGATAGCCACGAGGTAGTGACTTCAATCGAAACGCTTCAGCACACATTCGAATTCAGTATTGATCGGCCTGGGCTGCCCCGCTATGAGCATGATACGTACCGCAGAGAGTCGGACGAAGTGACTGGTAACTGGTGGTATATCAGCACGCTATGGCACGCACAATATCTCATTGATCAGGGCGACAAAGCATCCGCGATCAAGATTATCGATTGGGTTATTGAGCATGCCCTTTCAACTGATGCGCTTGGTGAACAGATTAATCCTATCACCAACCAACAAATCGCCCCATCACCACTGACGTGGTCACATGCGGAGCTGGTTTCAACACTACTCGATTTATTAGAGAGAAAGACAGTATCATGACATCATTGATGACAGCGCTTCGTTACGGCCGCCAGCGAACAAGATCATTCCGCGCCATTAGCCAAAAACTTGGACTGGTGTATTTCGGTGCGGTCGACCAACATAGCGACGATCACGACGTTGTGCGCGGGTTAACCGCATCAGTGTCTCATAAAGATCGTCACTTTTCGGTTGGAACACACGAAGGTTATGATATTGCGCTTGTTGATCGTCAGGATAAAAATAGTCGTTGGTGTGCCCTACGTATCTCTCTCCATCAGCCGTCTCAACTTCCACATTTTTTCGTTCTACCGAAAAACCGTGAAGCCGGGTTTAAAGAGCGTATCGTTGGATCACGATCACTTCAACCAGTCGAATCATTCCTAACGTTACAACAACCGGCCGAATTTATGAGTCGCTATGCTTTACTCGGCTTACCTCAACAGGGACACATCCTGGCTGAAGTCATGGTATCGCAGCTTCTTCACGCTATTGCAGCACACTTCTGGCCTCACGCAATCGAGTGCCACGAAGGCCAGCTGTATGTCTACATAACAGAACACCGCCTCGATGAGACGGTGGTTCTGAGTGCATTGCAGTCGGCGCTATGGCTCGCCAGCTTACTTGACGACCGAGTGGTCTAACCCTTACGTGGCTTGACTTCGTTGCGACCAAGGTTTTTCTTGGTTTCAGTGTAGACAGCGTGCATACGAGCAATTGGGTCGTACTTTTTTAAGCTGATTTTTTCAGTGGTGTTCTGAGTATTCTTGGTTGTGTAGTAGGTACGGTGACCAGTCAGTTCACTGACAAGACCGACGAGTTTTCGCTTTGTGTTCTTCTTTGCCATAGATTTCCTTAAATAATAAACGCTTTCAGAGGTCGATTATAGCAGAATGACTCTACTAGATCAAGGCTGCTACAGGCCGAGCTCTCTTTTAATTAAGACGTACATGGTGTGCGCTCGTTCTTTATCGTAACTACTGCCACGATCCGGGTGAAACTGGCGATTGAACTCGCGTTCGAGCTGTTTTCTTTCGGTAGAAATATCAAATCGATTTTTTAAATCTTTCGACGCAACGTAGCAGACGTTCAGGTCGACCTCACTTAAAGTCTTTAATGCATCTTGGTGCCTGTTGAGGAATGTGACGAATGCAGCGTCTTCGGCTGTTGTCGGATGTGGCTCAGCGTATTCTTGTTGCCGAAATTTGGGCTGGCCGTCGTCTTCTTGCCCGTAACCGCTTCGAGGCTGCCATCCACTCTGGTCGTATCCACGGTATTGATCGTCCGCTACGTGTCGAGCAACACCGGTACCGTTCGTTGAATTTAGATTAGTAACAGTAGCAGCAAGCCTTTGAAATCCACCTTTTATTTCGTTGTCATATGAAACTTCAATGAGTGCATGATGGCGAGAGGTCATCGCATCTAACTCTGGATACTTTTTACGACCTAATTCAATGACATCTCCAGCCACTAAGCGTACGGTATCAACGAGTGCAGATTGACCTAGATACAAATTTCTAGGATTGATCATATGTAACTCGACGACATCGGAGAGATATTCACTACGGTATTGAAGGTGAGCCCATGCAACGTGCTCTTCCGATCCATCAACACCTAATTTGACACCGACACCCTGTCTCAAATCTGCGTGTTTTATATCAACTGAATTTTCTCGACCCGGTTCCGAGCCAAAGACTTCATGCAAATGAGCATGATGCGGCTTTTCATAATGCTGAGATAAATCTTTAAAGCTTTTTTCATATAACGGCATAATATAAATATATTATAGCACATATTTGAATATATATCAATGATAGGTAAATGAAAAAAAGCTCTCAAAGAGCTTATTCATGGAGCCACGACCGGGGATCGAACCCGAGACCTCATCCTTACCATGGATGCGCTCTACCAGCTGAGCTATCGCGGCGTATCTAACAACTCCACGATTATACCTTTTATTGATTGTTTTTGGAAGATCGAGCACGCGTTTGTTATTGCATTAAACAGATCGTTTCTGTAGAATAATTAAGTATCCAAAAGTTGCCGCCTTAGCTCAGCTGGTTAGAGCGGCTGTTTTGTAAACAGTAGGTCCACGGTTCGAATCCGTGAGGTGGCTCCAGGATATTATGTACCTTGCTGGAATCGTGTAGTGGCAATCACAGGAGACTGTAAATCTCTCGCCTTTGGCTTCGTAGGTTCGAGTCCTACTTCCAGCACCACGCAATGAATCTCACTTTTGTGAGATTTTTTGTTTATTACCCCTGTCGTCTTTTATTATGCTTCTGCTTTTGGTATCATACAGACAGACATAATACGAAGTAATAGTGAGGGGATACTATGGCGCGTTTACCACAAGTCGGTGGCGATCAAGGTAACTGGGGAACAGTTCTTAATACCTTTTTGGCAGAAAGTCACAATAACGACGGATCACTCAAAGGAAACATTCCTCAATCGAAAATAGCTGGACTCGAAACAGCCTTAAATACAAAGGTAACATCAAACGGAACTGTTGCGCAGATCTGGAGCGGTACCCAAGCACAATACGATGCGATCTCTCCGAAAAATGCGACAACGCTTTACGTTATAACGGAACCGTAACATGGCAACGAGCCGCAATTCTTCAAAAGCCTTTCTTGAGGGCAAGTACGTCCGTGCTATTCAATTAGGGTCAAAAACGACTGCCCCTCAACTAAAATACCCCCTCGATACAGTTGCAACGGTCAACGCAAGCGTCAATCGTAGCGCACTCGCCCCTCGTGAACAGTACCTCACTCGTGATCGTGTCGCGATTGCCAGCCTCGCTAACGAGATGGATAATGATCCTGATAGTGTTAGCTGGGGCTGGTTCAGTGGCGGTTGGTGGCGCGATACATATCTGTTTCCATACAACGCTCGTCTCATGGAAAGTGTTTTGACATTGACGTGGTTCTACACTCACAATCGATCGTGGCACCCCTATTATCGTGATCCAGCCCTCGCAACTCGCATTCTTGGAAGTATTCGATACTATTTGAGTATTCAAAAACCAAATGGTGGCTGGGGAACATCGAGCCCGACGGATGAACATCCGGCGACGACTGGTTTTGGGCTTGGTCACTTGGCGTTGAGCTATCGCTATCTTGAACAGGTGCCACTGGAAGTTGCCAGCTGGGATGACTATTGGAAGCCAAAACTACTAGAGGCGATGATTAAAGCAAGCAACTGGGTACTTGACGAAACAAATGATAATTCATGGGTACACGGTGGCGAATACAGCAACCAACTAGTTGGTGGTATTGCTGGTGCAGCTCGGATTCACAGCTTATTACCCGCAGCCACTAAACTGAAATTTACAGCCGCACTTGATCGATTAACGCCGACAATTTTTGGTGATGCCGGCTATCCTTATGAAGCTTATGGACCAGATTTTCCTTACTCAACGAGCACGATGCTTCCATATTTAGCGTATCTTTATGAATTTACCCAGTACCAACCTATTGCGGATATTGCAACTCGAGCGATGACATTCTTTTCTTATAACGTCTTGAATGAACCGGGTCAGCTAGGCTTTATCGTCAACGATTCAATCATGACCCGAACACCAACCACAACAATGATGTGGGCACGATCTGATGAGGGCGGCTCTTTCGATGGATCGAGCGCTCTACGAACAGCTGCTCCGATCATGAACGCATTTTTAACTACCGCAGCTGATAAGTCAGCCTTCCGGACGACATGGGCCTCAGGATCTGGGCCGATTGGTCCACTGAGTCGTGGGTCAATGTCACCGTTTCGCATCCATCGAACGAATGATATTGAAAACCTACCAACGTTAAGTGAAAAGAACGCAGGCGTATCAAGCTTTCCTTACAATGCGTCAAACAGCTTCATCGAGTATCGTCGCAACAACACGCCATCCGTCCCCGAGCTCAATCATCACTATCTGTATGTTCGTCGCCCAACTTATTACATCGGCGTTGCATGGGGCTATCAGTTTAGTCGTATACGATCGGGTGCGTGCTTCTTCTATCATCCGAATACTGGTGCTTTTGTTGCTGGGCAGGGCGGCAGCGAAACCGATTGGGGCCTTTACCAAGGCAGTTATCGAGATAGTCGAACGCAGGTTAGTTCTTCGACGACTATTCCAACCGACAATAGTAACTTCACCCTAGAATTAGTTACCGCTGGCGGTCCGTCCACCCGAAATATGACGTTCAATACAGCCAATGTCACCTTAGCTGTATCTCGTAACGGAGCATTTGTTGAGCGCCTACCTATTGTTATTTGGCCTGAAAACACAGCAACCGGACAAAGTGCTGACGTCGTCGAGTTCATTCTCCCGGACAATACTACACAGGCCGTAACAAATGACGCATCGACAGCAACTGCTGCAGGATTTCGTATTGTTCGCGCAAACAAAGGAACCTTCACCGTGACGTTCAGCCAGCCTACATCGGTGACACTCTACCCTGTTCATACTGATACACAAACTGTGTTCTCTGATCTTCATCGTATTGTCCGTCATTTGGACATTAGCGCTACTAACTCTGTGACATATAGTGTTGCAATCAGTGTTATCTAAAGACTGATCATAAAAAACTTCAGGGATTTCCTGAAGTTTTTTATTTACATGACAACACGGCGAGGACGCTTGATCGTTTTTGGCTGGCCATCTGGGATGATCATTTTTGCCGCCCGTTCTCTTAGATCAAGTGCCAGCTGGGTGTCCCCAACCCTGTCATAAGCATCGGCCAAAATTGATAAGGTCTGCGGAACAGGCTCAAGCCGAATGGCGTGTTCGAGGGCATCAATCATCCGACGGTCATTTCCAAGCTTTTCTTGAACTTTCGCATATGCAATATGACGAGCCGCCAAATCGCTGTCCATCGCCAATGCTTGCTCAAACGCCAAGGCTGCCTTGTCAAAGTTCTGTGTTTCGAAATAGATCAAGCCGACATTATGCAGACTGCTGGCACTTGGTTCCAGGGACTGTGCGATTTCAAAGCACTCAATTGCCTCCTTGAACTGCTGCTGCTTTGCGTACAAAATGCCGAGTCGGTTGTAAGCACTCGCGTTTCGTTCATCGACACGTAAAATAGTCAGAAGCGCTTTCTCGGCACGAAGATACTTTCGATCCTGTAAGGAAGTTTGAGCAATCGACCACAATTGATCGAGCTTATCAGATAACTTTGCCGGTAAATCACTCGCGACATCAGCAATGGATTGACGCTGATACAGTGCCCAGATGCCGATCAAAACAATGAATACAAGACCTAACATGAATATATATAGTATACCATACCTAGATGAGCGCAGCTGTCAGGTGAAGTCTGACGTTACCATTCTGCTCAAGAGCTTCATGGGCTTTAAGTAGCGTATCAATGCGTGCAATATATCTTTGCTCTGGAGCGCGACTCACTGCCATTTCCAAAAGTTGTATTGCCATCAAAAGGAGTGTCATCGCCGACCCGCGATCGTCTTTGTACGCATGAGCTACTTTTACAGCGTCATAGGGTGAGCCTTGAACGATCACTCGAGCGTCAGCAACAATCGATCGCTTCGCTTCGAACGCTTCTTCGTTAGCAACAAGCTCTTCGAGTAATTCAGGTAAGCCATTCGCTAAAAATACCAGCTGGGCTCGTTTTGTTGCGTCGGTAACCGCTAAGGTATCAAGATACACTTCTGTCTGTGCGGAAGTAAGTGGCAAGACTTCAATTAATTGACTTCGCGACACGATCGTCGGAAGAAGGGCACCTAGGTTACCAACGAGTAAAATGAAGTGGATCATTTCGTTTGGTTCTTCGAGGAGTTTCAAAAACGCATTTTGGGCCTGCACTGTCATTGTTTCAGCGCGATCAATCGCTATGATACGAGAGGATGCCGATCGGGTTTTAGTCGTTTCGTACAACCTTCTTATGATGTCAACGGTGATCGCTCCGCCTTCGCGATCAACAGTTTCTTTTTTTTCAGGCAATACCCATTCAACCGCAGCTTGTTTTTTTTCAGCAATAAACGCTACAGCCTGTCGTAGCCCTACGCCGTGCCGACCGTGTAAAATAGCGGCATGAGGAAAGGAGTGGCTGTAAGCTTCGAGCTGAGAGACGGTTCGCTCGTGAATCACTTCGCCATAACCTGATCAAACGAGCTAGGAACCGGTGCAGTAAATGTCATCCTCTTACCGTCAGGAAGAGTAATCTCGAGAGATTCAGCATGAAGATAGAGTCGCTCCCCCTTCTTTCCGCCATAGACTTTATCACCGTGAATAGGCGTTAGGATATAGGCCATATGCACACGTAGTTGGTGGGTACGGCCTGTTCGCGGCTGTAAAACAGCTTCAGAGTAGCGTTTACTTGTTCGAATCACTTCATATGTCGTCTGTGCCGGCTTGCCGCTTGAATCGACCCGGAACGTGCTTGGCGCCGATGGATTACGTCCGATAGGGAGATCGATGACTGCATGCGCTTGCTTTGGCTGACCATCGATAATTGCACGATACGTTTTCTTTGTTGTTCGATCAGCGAATTGCTTCTTTAACACCGCAGCCGCTCGTTCGTTGCGAGCACCGATAATAATACCGCTCGTGTCGCGATCGAGGCGATGGACGATACCTGCCCTATTTGTATCTAAGCCCCACGTAGTGTAGCGACGAAAGAAATCCGCGACGGTAAATTCTTCGTTCAAAACCCCCTTGCTATGCGTCAAGATACCGCTAGGTTTGTTAATGACAATGACATCGTCATCAAGATAGATGACGGGCAGTTCATCTTGTTCGTATGTCATTTTTGTTGGTGGGGTCATTGCGATAACATCACTTGCGGTGATGTCGCTATTTACACGGGTCTGGACTTCGCCGTTAATCGTGACATACCCTGCTTTGATGTATTTTTGGACAGTACTACGAGATATATCAGGATACCTATCGACAAGTTCATGGTCGAGACGACGTGAGGTTGGAGCGACGGCGTAGAGGTATACGTCTTTACCTTTATACGGCATGCCGTGACCCTTTTCACTTTCGATAGGATTACGGACTAACTCACCCGGCAATAGCGGTTCATCCATAGCAATATGATCGAGTACGGCCGCCTCATCGTCACCTACTGCATTATCAAATAGGAGAAAATACCTTTTTCGATCAAATCGAAATGACACTAAGCGGCTTAGCATACGTTCCGGGTGTTGCTTTATGTCAGTAATTGATTTTTTCGATGAAGATTCGTCAGCAATGCGGTATTGTCGTAGAACGGCGAGAATTTCAGAGTCGATATGTTTCGGCATTTATTTTTCCTTAGAACGAAGGCCGACAGCAATTTGAGCGCGGAGTAATGTTTCGCCAGCAATACGACGCATTTCTTGTTCTGATGCTTCGAGTTTATAAAGTAATTGATCGTCAGTGATCGACGCTAAGCGGGCCTGGAAGTCCATCAAAAATGTCGCGACTTCGTCCGCAACCGCGGCTTTGAACTCACCGTACTTTGTTGTACCGACCCACTGTGCGTTGACCTCATCTTGGCTTTTGCCACTCAAATGAGCCTTGATCTGCAAAAGACTTGTTATTCCCGGTTGTGCTTCCCAATCGAAGTTAATAACACCAATGCTATCCGTGGTTGCACTCATGATCTTTTTACGCGCCACCTCGGGATCATCTATTAATAAAATCTTTGATTTCTCGTCGGTCGAGCTTTTGCTCATTTTTTTCGTCGGATCGGTTAGGCTACGGATACGTAAGCCGGCGTCACGTTTCATGAAGCTCGTCTGTTGCTGTGTTGCTTCAGGAATCGTAAAAATGTCGCCGAACTTGTTATTAAAACGCGTTGCAATATCGCGAGTGATTTCGATATGCTGAAATTGGTCTTCACCAACAGGAATGTGCTTGGCATTGTATAACAAGATATCTGCCGCCATCAGCACAGGATAATTAAATAGCCCCATCGTTACGCTGTCGTTATGCTCACCAGATTTTTCTTTAAACTGTGTCATACGGCTCATCTCGCCAACATAGGTGAAACAGTCGAGAATCCACGTTAATTCGCTATGAGCCGGTATGTAGCTCTGACGATAGATAAACGTATGAGGATTTTTCAGATCAAGACCGGCGGCAACGAAATATTTTAAATTGTTTAAAGTGTTGCGGTACAGCCCTGAATGGTCAATCGGAGTCGTGAAACTATGCAAATCAGGTACGAACATATTAATCTGATAGTCACCAGCATATTCTTTTTGCATCTGCACCATAGGCACAAACGCGCCTAAATAGTTGCCAAGCGTTGGCTCTTCGTTGGAACGAATGCCAGTTAAAATAACAGATTTACTCATTGTTCTCTATTATACCTCAATAACTAAAAAACCCCTCACGTGGAGGGGCTTCTGAGTAAGTGCGGCACTTTCATAAGAAAGCAGCCAAACGCCTTAACGCTTTGAGAATTGTTCACGCTTACGAGCCGAACGGAGACCATACTTCTTACGCTCTTTTTCGCGTGAGTCACGTTTAAGGAACTCAGCTTTTTTAAGAGTGGTTCGAAGGTCAGAGTGAGCAGTTGTCAACGCTTTGGCAATAGCCAATTTGATAGCGTCGACTTGACCAGCAACACCACCACCCTGTACACGGACAGTGATGTCGAAGTCTTTTTGCTTGTTCACAAGCGCAAGTGGGTCTGTTACTTCAGCAAGGAGAGTTTTATTACCATCAAGGTAGTCGGCCGCAGGCTTTTCGTTGATCGTAATGTTTCCCTTACCAGTGTAAAGACGGACACGTGCAGTTGCACTCTTGCGTCGTCCGAGGCCGTAGAAATACGTTGCGTCAGCCATGTTATTTCACCTCAACTTTCTTAGGAGTTTGCGCAGTATGGGTGTGTTCAGCACCAGCGAAGATACGGAGACGACTAAGGCGCTCTGCAGCCAACTTGTTGCGTGGGATCATTCCCTTAACTGCCGCTTCGATAATGCGCTCTGGAGCACGTTCACGTACTTCTTTGAGGGTCGCATCTTTGATTCCACCAGGGAATCCACTGTGTCGGTAGTAGATCTTGCCAATTTCCTTGTTACCGGTCACTGGAACGAGCGCAGCGTTGATGACGACAACGTAGTCGCCAGCATCAACATGTGGTGTGTAGGTAGGCTTGTTCTTACCAATAAGCTTGTCGGCGATAATAGTCGCCAAACGGCCGAGAGGTAACTCAGTTGCGTCTACGAGGAACCACTCACGGGTTACGTCTGCAGTTTTCTGACTAAAAGTCTTTGCATTAACCATTAGTTCTTCTCCACTTCTTTAATGTCGTCGACAAAAGCAATGGTTGCAAGCTGAGCACCGTCCCCAACGCGCAGGCGAGTTCGCGTCACACGAACATGCCCACTTGTACGGCCGGTGAGTTGCGGAGCGATAACATCAACTAAACGAAATGCGGCTGCTTGAGTCGAAAGACTCGCGATAACGGCACGGCGGTTAGCAAGGTCACCCTTCTTCGCTTTTGTTATGATCTTTTCAATATGTCGGACGAGCTCTTTAGCCTTTGGAAGCGTTGTCTCGATCTTACCGTGCTCGACGAGGCTTGTTGCCAAACCTTTCATCAATGCACGGCGCTGATCGCGCTCGCGGCTGAACTTGCGTCCTTGGTATCCATGTCGGTGCATCTCTAGATTTCCAATTCTGCCAGTTTATCTTTGACTTCGTCGAGAGCCTTGCTGCCGAATCCCTTCAACTCACGAAGATCCTGTTCGTTCAATGTGACGAGGTCACGAACGGTTCGAATTTCGTTGTTGATGAGGGCGTTCGCAGTTCGGGCGCTCAAGTTCAACTCTTCGATTGGCGTGTTAAGTTCGTTTGATTCTTCTTCGAGGTCTTGTCCAAGTGCAGGTGCTGCGTCAACAGTGGTGCTGCCAGCGAGGGCAGTATACTGGTTAACGAGAATTGCCGAAGCTTCTTCAAATGCATCACGTGGGCTCATTGTGCCATCTGTTTCAACATTGAGGCGAAGCTTGTCGAGGTTAGTTTCCTGACCAACACGAGTTGCGTCAACCTT
>CAJYIP010000059.1 GCA_913775275.1 Patescibacteria group bacterium
AACACAAATTCGACGCCGTTCCGTTTTACGTTGCTATCATGACTAACCTGACGCAAGACCACCTCGACTACCATAAGACGATGGATCGATACGCCGCCGCTAAAGCCTTACTATTCGCTAGAAAACCGGCCTATATCATCCTCAACAGAGACGATAGTTGGTATGAATACTTTGATCAGTATGCTGCAACACAACAAAAAATAACCTATGGTCAAGATTCTGAGGCCGACGTCATTATCTCTGATGTCTTACTCAATCAGCAGGGGAGTGACGCAACGATAACATACCAAAGAGCCGACACCTCAAAGCTACACACGGCACTTCCGGGTATGTATAACGTACAAAACGCTGTGGCCGCCGCCAGCGCTGCTTTTGTCCTCGGGGTGACGCCGAAAGTGATCTCCGATGGAATTGCATCTCTCCACGGCATTCCAGGGCGTTTTGAACGCATCGACATCAATACACCATACGAGGTCATCGTTGACTACGCGCACACACCAGACGCCTTTGAAAAGCTCCTCGAGGCAGCCCGTGCTATTACAAAGAAAGACGTCACAATTGTCTTTGGCGCAACCGGTGATCGTGACAAAGGGAAGCGACCAATCATGGGAGGTATCGCAGCTCGATTAGCCGACCACATCATCCTAACAGATGAAGAGAGTTACACAGAGGATCCAAAAGCAATCCGCGACCAGGTTCGCCAGGGCATTACCGATCAAGCAACGCTCATTGAAATTGCCGACCGCAAAGACGCCATCGCTCATGCCTTAAAAAATGCCTATCCAGGCGACACAATCCTCATCACCGGTATGGGACATGAGCTATTCAGAATCACCGACGGAAAAAAGCTTCCCTGGAACGATGCGGCCGTCGTCCGTGAACTTGCCGCTGACCTATAATCAACCCCTGTTATATGGTATAATTGCCTCAAAGACAAGACGATACATAATCAGGGAGCAACCAGTGAATCTAGCCAAGGCATACGAGCCGAACCAATACGAGCCGAACATTTATGCACTCTGGGAAAAAAGTGGCGCCTTTCGTCCAACAGGAACAGGTGAGCCATTTAGCACAGTTATGCCACCGCCAAATGCAAATGGCAATCTTCATATCGGTCACGCTCTCGACATGGGCCTTAAGGACATCCTTGTCCGCTACAAGCGAATGCGTGGCTATGACGCGGTATTTATTCCAGGTGCTGACCATGCTGGCTTCGAAACATGGGTCGTGTACGAAAAGGAACTGCAAAAGAAAAACCAGTCGCGCTTCGACTTTACAAGGGAGCAGCTTTACAGCCAAGTCTGGAACTTCGTTGAACAGCAACGTGGCAACATGGAGCTCCAGCTCCGTGCGATTGGTACGAGCGCATCATGGGATGACCTCGTTTTTACTCTTGATGAAAAAGTCATCAAAACAGTCTACGGAACATTCAAAAAATTATGGGACGATGGCCTCATTTACAGGGGTGAACGGATCGTTAACTACAGTACGAAATTCCAAACAAGCTACGCCGACATCGAAGTCGATCACAAACTCGAAAAGGGAAAGCTTTGGCACATCGCTTACCCACTGATTGATAAAATCGGTGAGATTGTCATTGCGACAACACGCCCCGAAACATTATTCGGTGATGTCGCAGTTGCCGTTCACCCCGAAGACCCTCGCTACAAAGAACTCATCGGACACTACGTTCAGCTTCCACTAACAGGGAAAGAGATTCCTATAATCGCTGATGACTACGTCGACCAGAACTTCGGAACAGGTGCTGTAAAAATAACACCAGCTCACGACCCTAACGATTTCGAAGTAGGGAAGCGTCATAACCTGCCACGAGTCCAAGTTATCGACTTTGACGGCACAATGATCAATACTCCACAACAATTTCTCGGCCTCGACGTCGACACTGCTCGTAAGCGGACACTTGCCGCCCTGCAAGCCGAAGAGGTCATCCGCAAAGAAGAGGACTACGAACACACCGTTGGATACGACTACAAAAGCGGCCTCCCGATTCAGCCGCTTATCAAAGATCAGTGGTTTCTTAATATCAAACCCCTTGCCGAACGAGCCCTTCAAGCTCTCGACAATGACGAAATAACATTCTTCCCAACTAGCCGCAAAAACGTTCTTCGTCAATATCTCGAGAACGTTCACGACTGGAACTTATCACGGCAAATTCCATGGGGTATTCCTATTCCAGCCTTCCAGAACGTTAATGACCCTAATGACTGGATCTTCAACGAACACGTCGATGAAAAACGTATTACTGTCGACGGAAAGATATACCAACGCGAAGAAGACACCTTCGACACCTGGTTTTCAAGTGGCCAATGGCCGTTCATCACAACTGATTACCTCGAAGGTGGCGATTTAAGCCGTTTCTACCCAACTAGTTTCATGGAAACTGGAACTGACCTTCTGGATCGCTGGATCGCCCGTATGATCATGCTTGGATTGTATACAACTGGTAAAATCCCGTTCAAAGACGTCTACCTGCACGGCATGGTCCTTGATGAGCACAGCCAAAAAATGAGCAAGAGCAAGGGTAATGTCATCAACCCAATGGAATCAATCGCTGAATATGGTTCTGACGCACTTCGTCTCGGTCTCATCGCTAGCCGTAGTCCAGGGCAAAACCAAGCGTTCAGTAATGATCGCATCATCGCCGGCCGAAATTTCTGCAACAAACTATGGAACATCGCACGATTTGTTGAACATAAGCTAGGTGAAAATTACCAACCATCACAGCCCGTAGCAAAGACGCTAGCAGATCACTGGATTATCAATGAATTAACAGCTGCACAGCAGTCTATCGAACGTGCTCTTGATAGCTACCGCTTTGCCGAAGCAAGCGAAAGCATGTATCACGCTATCTGGGATGGTGTCGCCGACTGGTACATCGAAGCCTCAAAAGATCAAGATAGCCCCGATCTTCTCGCATGGGTACTGACGACAAGCCTTAAATTAGCGCACCCATTCGCTCCCTTTGTCACTGAAACGATCTGGCAAACGCTGCCATGGGTCAATAGCTTATTAATCAGTGAACCGTGGCCATCGTCTCTTGCATACGATGATATTGCCGCCGGCGAGTTTTCTCGTGTTCAGCAACTTGTTACTGAAGCCCGCTTTGTTAGCAGCTCACTACCTGGAAATGAGAAATACGGATTGCTCTACCAAACTGACAGCCTCATAGAAGACAACAAAGACCTTATCCAACGTCTTGCAAAATTAAAAGAAGTCACGCGCGTCGATCAAGCCCGTGGCCTCCGTCTCGCGGTTGCCAGTAGGGAAGCATGGCTTGATGTATCGACCGAAACACTTACAGAACATCAAACCAACCTCGAACAGCGCCTTGCGACAACCCACGCCGACATAAAGGCACTTGAATCTCGTCTCGGTAACGAAAGTTACATCCAAAAAGCACCTGCTCATCTTATCGAAGAGACACAAAAACAGCTCCGTGACAAACAGGAGCTGATCGGACAGTTACAACACGAACTAGAAATTTTGCGCTAAACTGACGGCCACAAGCTAACCATATCTCCGCTGCCGGATAACGATAATTTTTTGTCCTGATATCGGCGATGGTCATCGTCCCTAGGCTGAATACGTGGCATCATCGCACGAATCCCATTAATATGACGTGGCGCACTCGTTCGTTCAACGTGCGTATGTGGGTCACTCGACTTGATTTCTTTGTCTATGGCTGCGTACGTAATAAGCGATGCGGCAGGCACAGCTAAAGCGACGGCCGTTGCACGATCTAATTGCGTATCATGAAGAAAGACACCAGCAGCCAATGTCATCGACACAGGGATGGTAAGAAAAGCGATAATAGTGTTAAAAATGTTTGATTGCATGTTTGTTTTTTATTTAACGTGTTATATGTATACTAGCATAAGCTTTACAATACGTCAAGTAGGTAACAAACTATAGATGGTGGTATTTGCCGCCTGCCGCTATATCTTGGATACGATACATCTGCTCAGTCACAACTAGCCGGACAAGTTGGTGCGGCAATACCAAAAGCGAAAGCGACCACAGCATATCAGCACGGCGCCGTAATTCTTCCGTCACCCCGAATGCGCCACCAATCACAAGGGCTATTTTCTTTCCTTCAGCAAAACGTGCAGATACTAACGATGCCAGGCGGGGAGTGTCTATCATGTCTCCGCGCTCATCAAGTAATATGACATAATCAAACTTTTGTAATCGAGTAGTGACGCGGTCGGACTCTTCCCGTCGCGCTCTGTCCCCCTCGTATGATGAGTGTGGTAAAAGATCCCATTCAATATCATACGGTGTGCGTAACCGCTTCTGATACCGTTCAATGCCAGTTCTTACCCAGTCCTCGTGCTTTTTACCAACGGCAATTATGGTCAATGACATAATCAGGCCGTAAAGAAAAGCTTCTGCGCTAACGCCGACAGAGCAGCATGGTCAGGCTCTGCCGTCGTCTCTTTAGCATAGTAATCAGCTGGATCGGTAAACGGAACGAGATGAACATGAGCATGCGGCACATCCAAGCCGATGATCTTCTCGCCAATCCGCTCGACACCGAGCACTTCTTTCAATCGATGCGCGACCAGCTTTGCTGTTCGCATCACAGCGACATAATCATCATCATTTAGTGCCCAAATCGTCGCGACCTGAGCTTTAGGGATAACGAGCGTATGTCCTTTAACCGACGGATAGATACTAAGAAAGGCGAGTGTCTGCTCGTCTTCAAATATCTTATGGCTCGGTACCTCGCCTTTGATGATTTTCGTAAAAAGAGTGTCTTCTTGCATACTCCGATTATACCAGCAGTCTTTACAACGTAGGCAGTATCGAGCATAGTAATAGTCATCATTACCGAAAAGGAGAGAGCATGTCGAAGAAACTGATTACCGTTATCGCGTCAAGCATTGCAATTATCGCAGGGGTCCTTTTGGTGGCTTTTGCTGATACTCGCGGAACCGCACCGGAGCTTACCTGTGCCGAAGCAGGTGCCCCAACATCAGGCTTCAGGGATGCGGCTCAAGGTGACTGTGGCGTCACCAGCGAAAGTTTCAACGAGTACGCTAAGTGGCGAAGTCAACCACAACCACTTAAGATTGTTGGTTTAGCAGCAGCCGTTGCTGGTGTCGCTGGGCTGATTAGCGTTGCTGTTGTTGCTGGCGTTCAAAAATCTCGTCGTTAGTCGTACCTATTGACAATAAAAACCCCGCATCGAACGAGATGCGGGGTTTTAAATTTCTCATGGCGGAGAGGGAGGGATTCGAACCCTCGAAGGCTTGCGCCTTACCGCTTTTCGAGAGCGGCCAGTTCAACCACTCCTGCACCTCTCCGTTACCGTCTATTGTACTAAACTTTTATATAATATGACTTACCTCAGTTTTATCTCAGCTACTTGTCATTAAATAGTCGTAGATATAATTAATCAGAAAGGACCTCTATGGGATTTATGGATGACGCCAAAGCTAAACTTGATAACGCAAAAGACACGGCAAAAAAGATTGCTGATGACGTTTCTGAAAAGGTCGACATCGCAAAGCAGCGAGTCGAAGGAGAGGTCGATAAAGCAAAAGGTGATGATCTAAAAGGTGAAGCCAAGATCAAAACCTCCGAGGTGCGCGACAAGCTTCATAAGTAAAGCCTTCTGATCAAAAGCGGACGACCTGTCCGCTTTTTATTTTCTTCTAGTCCTGAGATAAAGATAGCCTGCGAATACAATAATACCGCATACATATCCTATCAGTGCATTTGTGGAAAATGGCACTTCTAAGTACGATACGAGGGATTCAACCGTCCACGAGACAATCCACCCAATGGTTAATGCTATGATTGCTTCAATCACACGCGCAAGGCGTAAGGTTTGAGTGCTCCTCAGTACAATATATGCCAGTGCTACGAGAACGGCCATCGCAACAATGTAAATCCATACACCGTTGTCGTAAACTCCTATCGAAACACCCTGCAGATAAGGCCCGACAATAGATCCCGCAAACCCAATCAATAAAAATATCTGAAACGGTTTGAACAAAAGTACTGATGTCTTTGTTTTACTTTTCGAATAGACAATCGCTAAGACAGACACGAAAGCAATTACAATAACAACTGGAACGATATTCGTGAAAACAATAGTGACCACGAATGGAAGAACATCCGGTGGAAACGGCAGAGAGAAACCTACAAATCCTAACAGCAATGCTGCCCAATACCCAGCAAACCCAAACAATACACCATTATAGTGATGCATAAGCCTATTCTTGTTGTGAGTCGCTCTGTCTCCGAGGAGATAGGAAACAAACATTGGTAACAGCAGAGTCACCCCAAATACAATAATCATTAAAATGATATTAAAATGACGCGCCGTCGGATACTGCAACGACAGCCCCATTGGCAAAGCCGTCGTCAAGACGAACGAAAGTATCGTCAGCGCAAATAAGCCGTATCCGAAAAGGGTAGTGACGTTACTATACGAAAGTTTTTTGGATTGTGGTTTTGTCATAGTAACCATGAGTATAATTCAAAATAATCAATTACCATAGCTTATAGAAAAAAGACGAGCAAAACTCGTCTTTTTTCTATGGTACACCCGACAGGATTCGAACCTATGGCCTTCGGCTCCGCAAGCCGACGCTCTATCCAGCTGAGCTACGGGTGCATACGATATGCTCGTCATCCGAAGACGGCGGGCACATCTTTGTAAATAGAAGGTGCTTTCGCCCTTACCTACTCATGGTAAGTTCGGAAACGAACAGAGGTTATTGTAGCACATAACAGAGTATCTGACCAGATTAAAGGCGTAATTTACGAACGACAACGTCGATCAGATCGAGTTTCAGTTCTTCCATTGGCAGACGCTGACCCATGATATCAACGATCTTTTCACCGGCTTCTTCCGGGAAGTAGACAGACACACCTGGCGCAAACCGTTTACGGGGGATGAGCATAATAGAATAGTGCTCTGCATCCCGAATCAGTCCAAATGCTTTGAAATCATCAAAATGATACAACTTCTCACCGACATACAACCCTTGCTGAGGACTAAGTGCATATGTCAACGTACGAGGTGGACGACGGATATACACAATGACTGCGACCGCCATGACGATAACGAGAGCAGTAAATGTCCAAGATCTAAGGAGAAAGAAATCAATTGCGATAAAACCAAGCACAACAAGCGCGAATAAAACATACCACCAACCACCCTTGTCGAGATGGACATATTCTTGGGCCGACCAGGTAATAGGTTGTTGTTCAACCGCTGGCGTCTCAGAGGCAGATTGAGGTGCTTCAGCGACAGGAGCTGGCTCTTCTTGCTGTGGTTGCCAATAACCATTTTGATCAGGGTTCATGGTGATAGTATACCACGCAATGTAAGCACGAGAGGTATACTTGACTTTTTGGAAAAATTATGATAAAAATAAATGAAATGGTTCTACCAAAAATAAACAATGAACAACTCATTCACAGACAATCTCCCGAACTTCTTACGGCACGAGATCTTGTTCCCTTAGTAGCAAAAAGCGACTCGTATCGTCGCACTCGAAATGCAATTGAGAATGAATCCGACACAGACAACCGAATGGTAGCTATCTTCAACGGAGCAGAGGAATTAAAAAACCATGAGACAAAAGGGGAGTATCTCACACTCCTAGGTCACCAATTTAATATGACGTCCCATCTCGTTACATTCATGGAATCGGTCCAAACATTGAACACCCTTGACGAAAGAAACGCTTCCTCGCAAGAGAGACGACCTTTTACTGAGGCGGTCGCAAGCTTTAATCATGCCTTAAAAGAAATGGTCGATGATAATCCTCGCTTGCAATATCAGGAAGTTCTGCAATTCTTGCGCGAGACGCATCAAGCGATCCATGGAATAGCATTAAATAAGCCGTTCGAAAATAACGTTCGAGCAAGACTAACCGGCATACGCCATGAAATTGGCGTTGAGCAAATGTTATATCAGATACCAGATATAGAGATAGAAGAAACGACAGTACAGGATGATCTGCAAGGTGGTGATATACGGGTATCGTTGGATGGTGTTCATTTTTATAACATTGATATTAAAGCAAGTGCATTTACGGCCGAGCGAAGAAGGCAAGACGCAGCCTATCATGGATCGTCTCGGATTATTATATGGTCACATCTTGACGAAGGTGACTTTAATGGATCGTTTCATATCCCTAGCGAAACCGCGTCTAAAAAAGCACCGGAACTCTTTAGAGAGATTAAGTCCGCTATATTTTCTCGTCGTGGTTCGGTTGCGCTAAAGATGTCGTAGCTATTGACTTTATTATATTTTTATAGTAATATATTATTTGTTCAATCCAAGAGAGAGGATCGATTGTGACCACCGTCACATACGAAATCATCGGAGATTCTTCCGATGTCGACACGTTCAAGCTCATGATCTGGCGCTTGCTTCACATGGGACAACATCCCGACCTGACAGCCAGACTTCGCACCAACGATACGTCGAGCATGAACAACACTCCGGAAGAGATCAGCTTCAAACTGATCATCAACGAAGTGAAGGTCAATCCATTCCGTGTTATCGGTCGCATGGACGACCGTCGCGGTAAAGAGATCTCCATCGAATTCGACCCGAAGACCTCTACTCCCGTCTTCGACATCCTCACCTAAGAACATGCAGCCTCGGCTGAAGTCGTCGGACCCTCCGGCGCCCCCGCGTTTCACAATGCGGGGCTATTTCTTTTGTATGTAAAACAAAAGACCTTCGTGTCGTTCTGAGAACTCTCTGCAGCCCTTAAACATATGTTTAAGGCTCGAAGCCCGTTCTCAGAATGACACGAAGGTCAATCACTTGGCGGAGGAGCGGAGATTCGAACTCCGGCTCCAGGTCTCCCCAGACTAACGATTTAGCAAACCGTCCCCTTCAGCCACTTGGGTACTCCTCCGTATATTGTAGGTGCAACGGATATGATTGTAGCACAAAACAGGGGAGTGGACTAGCATCTGGAACAAATATTTGCTATAATATTGTTTTAATTATGTAATAAATTATGGAGAATGGTATGAAGAAATCGTTCCTGCTTTCACCTCTCGTTATAGCTGTCTTTGTTGTCCTCATTGCCTCCGAATCGGCCAGTGCTCTCAGTATTTTTGACGGTATCAATTCGGCTCGTGGCGCTAATGTCCCGTCCCAACTCTTTGGCTCAGGAAGCATTTTTACAACTGTCGTAAACATTTTATTGTTCGTCGTTGGCGCCTTGAGCGTTATCATGCTAATCATCGGCGGATTGCGGTATGCAATCTCTGGAGGCAACTCATCTGCTGTGACAGCAGCAAAAAATACCATCTTGTATGCAATTGTCGGGCTAGTAGTCGCACTATTAGCTTATGCAGCTATAAACTTTGTTATCAATTCATTTAGCGGCGGAGTCGGTACAGACATCTAGCCGATTAAATAAAAGAGACCCTTGAACGGGTCTTTTTTATATGGCGGAGAGGGCGAGATTCGAACTCGCGGTGAGTTGCCCCACGCTTGTTTTCAAGACAAGTACCTTAAACCGCTCGGTCACCTCTCCATCGTGGTTTCGTGCGGAACTTTGCCCATTTTAACAGATATAGGTAGCTTCGTCGAGGGCTGTCGGGCAATTGCTGCCACTGAAACATGTTTTGCACCAGCTTGTCGTAATAATCGCGCCGCTTGCCTGACAGTTGAACCGGTTGTAATGATATCATCAATGATAAGGTAATGGATGTTCGGAGACACTGTTCCGCGCAATTCAAATAGTGACGATGCTGCATCGAAACGTTCTTTTCGACTCAGATGATGCTGAGTCGTATCAGATACTGCACGGAGTAAGCGATTAATGGGCTTATGTGTCGCTTTCGATAGCTCTATGGCTATCAACTCCATATGATCATACCCTCGGACGCGTTTGTGGGCGAGCGTCGTCGGAATAGGGACAATACAATCATAGCCAGAAGATAGTAAAAGAGGGGAAAGAAGCATTGCACACTCCTTCGCTGATGATCGTATGTACCTGAACTTCAACCCTCCAATAAGGAGCTGCAATGCATCTTGACGCATACCAACGATAATAGTCTTGTCGAAAAAATGACGACAATCGCGACAAGTGTCGCCATAAAAATCGTCACCACACACCAAACATGTGTCACCAATAGGCTTAATGATGTACGATTTACAATTATCACATAATAGCGCCCCAATTCTACCGCAAGAGCAACAGGGGTGGGGTGCTATAGATGAAAGTAGCCTATCAATTATTGTGTTTTTTACGTATTGCATGGGATTTCAGTTGATTATACTGCTAGTGCTCGTTATAATACGAAAGACTATTTGTCAAATGAGCCAAGGAGAAAGTGGAGGATATCATGGCCCGCAAACAAAACGAAGATTTACTAATCGAGGATGAATTGGCAGCTGCCTTTTTAGACGAGGACCTGTCCGTGTCAGAGCCAACCGCTCCAGCACCGACCGAAGACACATGGGACGACAGCGAGGAAGAGTTCCCAGGCCAATTGGCTGTTGATGTCTACGAAACGGAAGAAAAACTTGTCGTCAAAGCACGTACAGCTGGTGTTAACAAAGAAGATCTCGATGTCAGCATTAGCGACGGCATCTTGACTATTAGCGGAACACTTAGTAGCGGTGACGACACCGACGCCATCAACTGGCACATCCAGGAATGCTACTGGGGTGAATTCAGCCGTACGCTTGCATTGCCAGTTAGCGTGAAAGAAGACGAAGTAGAAGCAGTCCTAAAAGACGGTGTCCTGACAGTTTCTTTCTCGAAGGTAAAGCAAGAACAAGCAAAGAAAATCCAAATCCAGTAGTCTTACAACGACACTGTAAAATAAGCTCCTTTCTATGGAGCTTATTTTATATACCAACTATTATCTTTTCATAAAAAGAACCCCGCTCGCAATCGAGCGGGGTAGAGTTTCGATCTATTGAGATTAGCTTCCAGATGGAACGATTGCACCGATAACCCAGTTGATGATAGCAAACGCGAGGAATGCAACAACTAGACCGATGATTGCGTAAAGAATAGTGTTCTTTGCGGCAGTTACGTTTGAGCTGTCACCAGCAGAGATGGTGTAGCGGATACCACCAATGATCAACATGATCACACTGATCGCACCAATAAGGAAAAGGAGGATATTTACAACGGTCGTAAAGATCGAACCATCACCAAATAGTTGGCCAGGAGTATTTGCACCACGGCTACAATTGATACCTGATTGTGCACCTTGGCTAATACCGGCTTCACAGTCTGCAGCGTAAGTTGATGGAGCAAGCGGGCTTACAACAGCAACAAACGCAAGCACAACGCCAAAGGCGAGGGATGCGAATGCACTTTTCTTAATCATTTTTTTCATGTTGAGTTCTTTCCTTTCTCGATCGAATCTCTTTGTTGTCTTGTTATGTTATAGCAGATATTGAACAGTTTGAAAAGCTTAAACGTCTTCTTAGAAGATGTCCAAGACCCAGTTAACGATTGCGTAGGCAAAGAAGGCGACGGCCAAACCAATAATCGCATAGAGAATAGTGTTCTTTGCAGCGCTTACCGCACTCGAATCACCACCAGAAACGGTGTATCGGATACCGGCAATGATGATCATAATCACGGCAACTGCTCCGATAATGTATAGGAGTGTATTAACGACAGTACCAATAATTGAACTGACGTTTCCGTTACTTCCTTCCTGACACAGTGTTGAACCTGGATCAGAACTACAAGCGTCTTTCAGTGCTTGGGCGGATGCCGTAGACGACATGGTTACAACTGGAAATGCGATCACACCAACTACTACCGCAATCGCAACCATACTTTTAATAAGTTTCTTCATTTAAAACGCTCCTATGACAAAGTTTGTAACAGCAAATGCAGATAATACGATAACAATACCGATAACTGCATAGAGGATCTGATTTTTTGCTTTTGTTAATTTGCTACTATCTCCCGAAGAGGTGACGTATGTAAAGCCTGCAATGATTATGACGATAACTGCGACAATACCCATGATAAAGTACACGGTGTTCAAGATATTCTGAAGTACTTGTTCACCAGTAGCAACGGGAACACGGATACCGTTTACTTCCTGCGTCGGGAGAACAACGCCAAATATCAGGTTAAGGATCGCGACGGCCGATAATGAAATTGCCAGTCCAATAACTGCGTTCAATATAGTACGCGTTGCTTTTTCTACTGTTTGAGCGCTACCGTTATTTGCTACGAACTGGAATCCGCCAAACAAGATAAAGAAGGCGGCAATATATCCGATAATGACCATGATCATTTCAACAATATTAAAAGCAATCTTAACGATAAACGCCTGCAGACCGCCTGCTTGATCAGGACTGATGATTTTACAATCATCACCTTCAGTTAAGCCTCGGTACCATGTCGGTATAAGAAGCACACGATCAGCACAGGCTGCGCCAGCCGTAGGGACGACGGGTGATACTGCCGCCATGACAGGTCCACCGACAATCACACCGAACGTCAATAGTGCTACTAGGTAGCGTAGTGTTTTCTTCATTAGAATACCCCTCCTGGGATCAAGAAGTTTAATGCCACATACATAATAGCGAAAGCGACAATACCAATTGCGGTATTGGTAAATATTCCCAACGCTTTTTTTACTTGCTCAGGGCTACCACCGGCCGAAGTATACAGAACAGCCCCGTAAATGATACCTCCGAGGGCAGCAAGACCAGCTAAACCGGTTAAAATATTAATCGCCATAACCAATATTTTCCATAGACCAGTATCTTTTGCGTTTGACGGGTTATCACTCGCGTCACATTTTAGAATTGCAACATCAGCACCACCACATTTTTCAGCAGCAAATGAGGTGCCAACGAACGTCATTGATGCCGTACCGATTAATGCAAGTGAAGCTAAGAAGACGGAAAATTTTTGTTTTATACTCATAACTCTTAATACCATACTGTATTTTCAAGAGGTTCGCAATATACTTTCAACCCGCCTATATTATATGTATATATAAGCTCTTTACTTTTCAACACAAATGTGATATATTTAACATAACAAAAACGTTCGTCAAGAACTTTATTTGCCAAAAGCCCAAGCCGATAAATTATCGCCAAGCGCGAAAAGGAAAATCTATCACCATGACGTTGGAAGCACCGCGACCAGTAGTTCCATCACCAGAGGACTTTAATCCGAAGGTTGAAAAAAAGAACAACAAACTTCGTAACACTCTTATTATAGGTGGTACGAGTATTGCTCTTGCCGCTGGAGCTGTAGTTGGAATTAGTGCAGCTAATCAGGCTCCTAAAAATGAACCTGTAGCGGAAGCTCCAGCAGAACCTGTCGTCGAGAACCCTCAGGTGAATGAAGGTGACAGCGAAAACCAGCCTCAAGCAGAACAGCCAGTTGCACCGGAGGGTAATGTTGATGTTACCCAATTACCGGAAAATGTTCTCACATATAATATGTTTGAAAAATTACCGGAAAATGTACAAGAGAAGCTTCTTTCATTAGATACTATGAGCCTCGCTGATTTTCGTCAACAGCCTTATGAAGACCAACTAATGTTTGGTGATTATATCCTGGACAATAACAGCGAAATTACAACCTATCGTTTGTCAAAAAACGGAATAGTCAACTTAGAAAGTAACGCAAATCCATCAACACCACAGGAATTGTACAGTACTCTCAATTATCAATTTGCAATGCTCTCATCACTAAAAGAATATACGCCAGATGATGGTGTCGTCTTTGACAACGAAACAGCAAAAAAAGCCAGTGTTATCGTAGCTAACCCTGAAAACTTAGAATATCAAGGATACATTGATAGCCGAATTGACGAATGGGGCGCAAGTACCGCAATGGAGCTAACGACAAGCAAAGTAGTGGCAGGTGAGATTGACGGTGATGGTGTCGCGAAAATGAACATCGAAAGCCCTAGCGGGAATAAGACTTACGACGTATCGAGTCCTAAAAAATTTGTTAACTACTTAGGACAGTCAGATCAAATCTACACAACCGACTTGAGCGTCATATCTACAGACGTCAGATACACAGATTTATCTAAGTAACTCTGATTCTATCAGAGACCCCGTTAAGCACTAGCTTTTCGGGGTTTTTTGATGTTAAATGATGGTGTGTTCAAGTTAAAACAAAAAACATTATTACTGAGCATATTAGGGATACTTTTCAGCGTATCTTTATCCTTTTTTGCCCTTAATAGTCCTACTTTTGCGTATATTACGAAGGCAGACTGTGAGGCAAAAGGTGGTTCTTGGATTCCAGGAAATCCGAATATGTCTACGTCGTGTAACTTCAAATACACGCCAGCTAATCAATTAAAATCTTTTTCTTATTACACTGCATTGTCATCGTGCTTCCGAAACGGAAATATTGAGGGTGCTTTCCTGAGCAACCAAATGAGTATACGTATATCTGCCGCTGATATAAGTAACCCTGATAAATGGATGGGGGGTAACACCATCAGCACTGGCTACTTAATTGATGGTCAAGACGGTGAGCAGCAATGTTCAACAATGATTAAACCTGCGCTTGATATGTGGGGATATACATCGAATACTTATAGTGAATTCCTAGATAGCATCGGATATAGCGGATCTGCAATGACCTGTACGGGCAGCACAAGCTATGACAGGACGTGTAAACCAAGCACGGGCGGAGATGTATCAGGTGATACTTCGGGGAGCAAAATGCTTAATGCATTTCGTACAACCATTAAAAACCGTGCTTATGCAGGCTCTGATCCAACGCTAAATAATAGACCAGATCTTGTTTTCTTGCGTGGCCTTTATCATATTGAGGCATCTGGTGCGTGTAGTGCTCAGCCATTTAAAAAAGTATCTGATTTAAATGCGGATGAAAAAAATACTTACAAAAATAATGACTTAGGCCCTGCATCACAAAATAATGGCTGGAAAGACTACTTAATAGTTTCTCTAGTGAATAGTGATAATTGGAAACGAGAGGATTGGGTATACAAAATAAATCCCGACAGATTCACGAAGTTCATTAAACTGAACGAAAAGACTGAGGGCGGAAACGACGGAAGAACCTGTATCGTCTTGGCTAGAGAAAGTGGACCTAATGCAGATGCGGTTGCTAAAGATGCCGCACAGATGATAGCGAATGGCCAAAATCCTGCCGATAAGTACAATGGCATCGTCACTACACCAGGTGGATCTTCTAACATTGGCGGTGATGGCTCAACGAATCCAGGTGACCCTGGCACAACTACTACTTGTAATATCGAAGGTCTTGGATGGATATTATGTCCCGTCATGACATTCATGGCCGGAGTAACCGATGCAGCATATGGTTTCGTTTCAAGCTTACTTGATGTCAAACCTTTACTTATTAACGGTGAGGAACAGGGGATATATGGTGCTTGGTCGATCATGCGTAACATTGCCAATATCGCATTTGTTATCGCTTTCTTAATTATCATATTCTCTCAATTAACAAGTGTTGGCGTTTCAAACTATGGAATAAAAAAACTGCTACCAAGGCTTGTTGTTGCAGCAATACTAGCGAATATATCCTACTGGATATGCGCGGTCGCAGTTGACCTATCAAACATCGCCGGATCGTCAATGAAATCGTTATTTGACAGCCTTCAGGCAAACTTAGGCATTAAGGTGGGTGAATCGCCCTTTGATAGTGGTACTGGCTGGCTTGGCTTTGTAGGTGGAATTCTTGCAGCGGGAGGAGTCGCAGCTACACTTATGTACTTGCATATGTCCTTACTCATTCCATCCCTGATTTCTGCAGTAGTTGCAATTGTCACGGTATTTGTCGTACTAACATTACGACAAGCACTCATTATTTTGTTAATCGTTATTGCACCTCTAGCCTTCGTCGCCTATTTACTACCGAATACCGAAGAATTATTTAATAAGTGGCGAAAACTGCTTATGACACTACTACTTATGTACCCAATTATTGCAGGTATATTCGGCGCATCTGCATTAGCATCTCAGGTTGTGATGGGGTCGAGTGATGATTTCGCAATTGATGTAATGGGGGCGTTGATTTCCATTCTTCCTTTAGCTATCACTCCGCTAGTTATGAAGTTTGCCGGAGGAGTCCTGAATCGCTTTGGTGGTATCGTCAATAACGTAGACAAGGGTCCTATTGACTACCTAAAGAAACGCGGTGAATCATATAGAACCGCCACTCAAAACAATAGAGCAGCTGAAGCATTAAAAGGGAAGCGATTCATCGGAGCTGGATATTTTAGACGGAAATCGCGAAGAGAATTTAGAGACACTGCAGCAAAAGACGCGCTATCGGCAGGCAACGCTGCATTCTCAATAACTGACCAAACTGCTGGCGGATACGCACAAACTAGCTCCAGTAGTCAATTAGCAACGAGTGCCATAAACACTGCAAGAAATAATACTATTACTAATGGACTTGCGGTAAACGGTAATCAAAATGTATTGAATGCTATGGGCAGCGAAGCTGCTGCAAACGAAGAAATCAAAAAGGCTTTGGCTGCTCAAACATCAAAAGCAGTTTCTGCAGCCATAGAAGACGTGAAGTTGAGTGCGAATATCTCACCTGGTGATCTAGGTGCGATGTCTCGACAGTTTGGAGATGCCGTCAAAAATGGTGACTCAATTACAGCCCGAGCAATGCAAGATATGATGCTTAATTCTGGCGGGAAAGGTGTTCAAACGTGGCGTGAATCTGTTGCCGGTATCGAAGCTGGAGGCTCTGCAATAGGTGGACAGGTGGGCGAGGATCTACGTAAACATATCCTCGATAAACATCCAGGTATAAAAGGAACGGACGCCTCTATTATGTCGTGGGCTACAGTCACCGACAAGGACACTGGTCAACGAAGAAAGTTAGCAGATATTCAAGCCGACCAAAGTACATGGGGACTTACCAACGAAGAGTTCGCTGGCCAAAAAGCATTTGCTCAACATGATGCATTGAATGCAGGTGCAATATCAAAAGAACGTGCTAGCGAGATCATGGGTAATGATGAGTTAATGAGCAAAATTGACGAAGGTGTTAAAATCAAGCTTCGAAACCTTAGTGGTTCCTAGAATGCTATACTAAACCCATATGGCAGTCTACAAAGTTCCTCAAGATGTTGAAGCAGATGACAAGCTCATCGGGCCGTTTAGCTTTCGTCAATTCATCTACTTGATTATCGTCGTGATGGCTGGGGCGTTGGCGTGGGCACTAGGAACTATATTCATTGGTTTAGCAATCATCCCTTTACCAGTCGTGTTATTGTTCGGCGCGCTAGCATTACCACTTCGTAAAGACCAGCCGATGGAAATCTACTTGGCGGCGATGGTGTCATTTTATCTCAAGCCACGAAAGCGTATGTGGGATCCAGAAGGTGTCGAATCTCGCATTGAGATTACCGAACCGAAAGTAGTAGAGGTGCGCCGGACAAAAGACATCACGCAAGCTGATGCCGAGCAACGCTTTAGTTATCTTGCAAACCTGGTCGATACGGGTGGGTGGGCGATTCGTGGAACGATTGGTGCGCCAAACAGTCCGATGAATACCGATGTATATTTTGAGGCACAGGGAACTGAAGATGTGCTTGATACGAACAATGCTGTTTCTCAGTCGTTCGATACAATGATGGAAAAGCAAACGGAGAAAATTAAAGAAGAAGCTCGCGCTAGAATGATGCATCCTCAGCCTGAACCGCAGCCACAAGTTCAGCAGACAACGCCACAGCCAGCTCAGTCAGTAGCGCCGCCATATACTCAACAAACTCCTGACCCAGTCATCGAGTACAACCCGTATCCGAACTTCCAACAGTCAGTTATTCAACCACTTAATGACCCGAGTCACGCGTACCAAGCAAGCCAACAACCAGTTGCCGATGAACCGGGCCCGGCGCCAATATCAACTACCACTAGCGACAAGCAGGTATCACCTGATATAATGAACCTTGCTAACAATAGCGATTTATCAATCGAAACTATTGCTCACGAGGCGCATCGTATTCATGAAAAAGAAGAACACGATTTGACCGAAGAAGTGGTGATTTCGCTCCGATAAACGAAATCTAAGAGGGAGTGGGGCGCATCCAGTATGCCACCGAATAATCAATATATTCCACCGACGCAGCCAGGCGCACAGCCAGGTCTTCCTCAACAGCCACAGCAATCAATGCCTGCCATGCAACAGCAGATGCCTGCGCAGCCACAGATGGCTATACAGCCTCAGGCTGTTGGCTCCGGACAACCATCGACGCTTCCTGCACCAAAAAACCCTAACTCAACACAGAGTACACTTCAGCTCTCAGAGGTGCGCGATAACATGGTGATCATGATGGACGGAACATTCCGTGCTGTTATTGCCTGTAAATCGATCAACTTTGATCTGATGAGTGATCGAGAGCGAGAAGGGGTTGAATATAGCTACCAAAACTTCCTTAACTCCTTGAATTTTCCTATTCAAATCCTTATCCGTTCAGAACGGGTTGATATTGGACCGTACATCTCTCAACTAGTGGAAAAGCGCCGCTCGCAAGATAATATGCTTCTCGGTGTCCTTATGGATGACTATATTAACTTTATTGATGCACTCGCTCAAGAGGCAAACATTATGGAGAAGGCGTTTTATATTGTTGTTCCTTATTTCCCTCTCGGCGATGCAGCTAACTTTGTCGAACAAGGGAAAGGTTTCTTTGGAAAACTATTCGGCAAACAGAAGACGACAAGCCGTATCGATTCTGCCACCTACCAGAAGGCAAAAGATGAGATCCGTCGACGAGTTGATGTGATTCAAGCCGGTTTGTTCCAGATTGGCATTCAGAGCACTCAATTAGACACCAAATCACTCGGTGAGCTGTACTACAATTTTTACAATCCCGACACGGCTGTTCGCCAGCCACTTGCTAATTTTGATGATGTAACAAGTCTCTATACTATGAAGGCGACCCCAGGGCAGCCGCAACCGGGAGGACCACAATAATGGCTCGTAAACCATCTGCTGTCGATATTGCTGCCGAGCAACGAGCACGCGAACAAACGGAAGTCGAAGCTGCCTTCCAAAAGGGTATTTCAACACTTCGTGACCTGATCGCCCCAAGTAGTATTGAAATTCATTCATCATATTTTCGATTAGGCACAAAGTATGGTCGGACGCTCTATGTATATGGCTATCCACGCCAGATCTATACCGGGTGGCTTAGTAACTTGATTAATGTTGATGAAGTCCTCGACGTGAGTATGTATATTTACCCGGTCGAGAGCCAAGTCGTATTGAATAATTTGCGTAAAAAAGTGACACAGCTTGAGGCAAGTGCTTCGATCAACAATGAAAAAGGGAAGACACGAGACCCAGCTATTGAAGCGGCTATTAACGACGCCGAAGAGCTCCGCGACCAGCTACAACTTGGCGCTGAACGATTCTTCCGATACGGTCTTTACGTGACACTTTATGCCGATAGCCTAGATGAATTGAACTTCGTTCAGAACAAGATCGAAACGATGTTCGGTCAGCAAATGGTATTCAGTAAGGTTGCCTCTTCTCAACAAGAACAAGGCTTGAATAGTACTATTCCACAGTTGAGTGACCAGTTACAAATTCGTCGAAATATGAATACCGGGGCTATTAGTACAAGCTTCCCATTTACTAGTGCCGATTTAACCGACAATACAGGTATCCTTTACGGTATCAATATGCACAATAACGGATTGGTCATCTTTGATCGTTTCCGCTTAGAAAACGCTAACCTCGTTGTCTTTGCAAAGTCTGGTGCCGGTAAGTCATTTACCGTAAAACTTGAAGCACTCCGTAGTATGATGATGGGCAGTGAAATTATCATTATCGACCCAGAGAACGAGTACCAAAAGCTAGCCGATGCAGTAGGGGGGAGTTACATTCGTCTCAGCCTCAACTCAAGCACCCGCATCAACCCATTCGATTTGCCGCGTGTTATCGATAATGATGAAGCCGACGATGCATTACGAGCAAATCTCGTCACTCTTCACGGTTTATTCCGTTTAATGCTTGGCGGAACACAAGTGGCCGCAAACGGCGTTCCATTGTCAGCGCTTAGTCCATCCGAAGAAGCCGACCTTGATCAAGCATTGATCGATACCTATGCGCGTGTCGGCATCACGAGCGATCCGTTAACACATAATTCACCGCCACCAACGATCAGCGACCTATACGATACGTTGCTCCATATGGGCGGAAATGGCCCCCAGCTAGCTCAACGTCTCCGTAAATATACAACCGGAACCTTTGCGGGTATCTTTAGTCAGCAATCAAATATCGATATCAACAACCCGATGGTCGTCTTTAACATTCGTGATCTCGAAGATGAGTTGCGACCAGTCGCGATGTATATCGTCCTGAGCCACATCTGGAATATCACTCGAACCATCCAGAAAAAGCGTATGCTGATTGTTGATGAAGCGTGGCAATTAATGAAGTATGACGACTCGGCGAACTTCCTCTTTAGCCTCGCGAAACGAGCACGTAAATATCACCTAGGATTAACAACAATTACCCAGGACGTCGAAGACTTTATGGGAAGCAAAATGGGCCGTGCTATTGTTGCCAACAGCTCAATGCAACTTTTGCTGAAACAATCATCCAGTGCCGTCGACGTCCTTTCTGATGTCTTTAAGCTGACCGAAGAAGAGAAGAAGCGCCTTGCAAACTTCCCAATCGGACAAGGCTTATTCTTTGCTGGTCAAAGTCATGTTCACATCCAGATCCAAGCTAGCCCGACCGAACAACAACTGATTACAACGAATCCTCAAGCAACCCCCAACAATCCAACCCCTAACGTCTCGCCTCTGCTATAATAGGTACCAGATATGGCGTCTCCAAACTCAACATTGCCGCCGAGAACTCCAGAGGAACAGGATAGTCGGTACAACCCTTTTGAACAGGCTCAAAAAGAGCAGATGGGCGCAGGGTACGTTTCGAGTGGCGCCGACCAAGCCGAAGCCTTTGCTAATGATCCGAATAATAGCACTGAGGCAGCTCGTAAAGCCGAAGAAAATGTTCCGCCAGCTCAAGATGATCGACAAGGGCTCTATCGTCCATCTCGTAAAGGAAAAATTAGCTTTCGCGGCCGTGCGAAAGACTTCATCAAAAGACGTGGTGCCATTGTCGGTATCCTAGGTATTTTAGGTATTGGTGGTGGGGTAGGGGTAGGATTTTTTGGGCCAGTGACAATGTTACAAAACTTAGCTGATAATCTAACTATTTCTAATGATTCGGTATCACCATCTATGCAGAAACGGTTCATGGGGATTTTCGGAAAAGCAACTGCTGTCACACCCGACGGAATATGTATTAATTCTTCTCGGGCGATCAAATGTAAAATGGGGCGTATTTCAAATAAAGCATTAGGTCAACTTAATAGCCGAGCCGGTATTGTACCCTTTTTCGACGACGGTGTCACTAACACAGATAGTAAAACTGGCTATCCATCGAAAAATCCAAAAGGATACACCGTTCCAACTAGCGACGGTAAGACAAGGAATATTCTCGCTAACGATCTAATTGGTTACTTGAGTCAGAAAGAAAATAGCAAGATAGCCGCTAAAGTCCTCGGTCAAGGTGGTGCATTTAATGTTCGCTTCATGGCTATGTCAGGCGGTCATTTCAACAAGATGCTCGGTAAGTACGGTCTACAAAAAAACGGTGGATTAGCCGATGGAAAGAATAAGCGAGGAACAGTCGCTGAGAGACTCTTGGCTACTCGCGAGAAGCTCCAAGCAACGCAGCCAGATAGTGCTAAAATTGCTGAAGCAAGCAGCAAAACTATAGTTGCTGATAAAGTGAATAAACATATGAATAGGGCAGCAAAAGGTGGTATTGGTTACCAGGTTGCCTATGGAACATGTATCGGCGTAAAAATACCTGCCTATGCCGCAATGGGTGCAGCGGCCGTTCAAATGACCCAAGTAATGCCAGCCGCTTGGAATACCGTCCTATCCCCAGCAGCGAAACAACGTGCTTCAGGTGTGGAAACTGCAAATGCTATGACTCCAGAGGATCAAGATGCGATTGGCTCAATCTTAACCGATAGAACAGCCCGTGATGGTGATGGAAAAATGACATCAGCCCTCGATTCTCCAGTTCTTTTGTCGGCAATGGGTGTAGATAAAGGCAAGCCTGCGGTCGCAACTGATTACACACCTGGATTTAGTGTGTTGAAGAATCCAGTCGTTACTGCCGCCCAAGGTACTGAGAAGGCAACCGAACCAGCCTGTAACGTCATTATGAGTCCTGCAGCTTTATACAGTGCCATGGCAGTTGACGCAGCTATTACCATTGGAACTTCAGCAACTGTCATTGGTGGGGTGATTAAGATCGGCGCTAGTTTAATCGTGAGTGAAATAGCGACAAAAACAGCTACCGCAGTTGCAGAGAATATTGCTGGTGGTATCCTTGCCGACTTAGCAAAGAGCGATAAGATCACCACCGCCAAAGGCCAAGCTTTTGGTGACGTTCTCGGGGTTTCAGCACTGTCGTTCTTTGCTTCAAATGGTATGTCACGCGGGCTTCCAGCACTAAAAAAATCTCAGTTAGCCGGCTTCGCACAACTCAAACAAGAAAACGAAGCATTCGAACGACAGATGGCGATCGCATCGCTTAGTCCGTTCGATACATCTAGTCGCTACACTTTTCTTGGAAGCATCGTTCATAATTTCCAATTAGCGGCTTTAGCAAATGGAAGCTACACGACAATGTCAGCTTTCGGATCAATACCAAACATGATTGCCAGCGCACTAACTCCTCAAACGTTTGCTGCGACAAATCAAACACAAGAGTCGTGCGGCTACGCGGCCGACTTTAATCTTGAAGCTGAAAATCCAGCAGACACGCCAGCAATTAACGCTGCTGGGTTACCTTGCACGGGACTAACGAGTGAACAGGCATCAATGTCCTCGGATGAAGCAATATCATTGCTTGAAAATGAAGGGTGGCTTGATACATCAAAAGATGTACCAGAAAATGCTTCTTTGGATACGCTACGTAGTTCCGGTATTATCAAAAGTGACACACTAATGACTGACTTTATCGACACATGCACCGATGCGTCTAACGGAGAATATCTTATTAATTCTGGAAGTTGTACTGTAAATGGTACATCATCGGCGAGCGTAACAGTCGCCTGTGAAGGCGAAGGCTGTAAAAAAGAAGATGGTACCGACGAAGGTACTCCGGCAGCCGGCCTGAAGAACGCTCGATCACTCAACGCTATCAGCGTCTTCCTTCTCGACTTCCAGATTCACCAATCGATCAATGGTGAAGACGTTATAGAATCTGAGGCTAGTCCTGGTACGAGTACCCCAGCAACAGGCCGACCAGATGGTGCGATAGACAAGGATCGTGGCTGGACCTTAGCAAAAGGCGTCGATTACTCTAAATACCCTTGCGACCCTCGAACAATTGATAGAGGTGTTCACACCAATGCAACTGAAGGATTTACAATTCGACGTTGTCAAATCACTCACAATACCGGCAATAACGACACGAACGGAACTAACCAAGTTGCGTCTGTCGTATCAACCAATATGATGAATATGCTTGAAGCTGCCCGCGCAGCAGGGATCGAACTTGGAATCAGTGATGGTCTTCGTTTGAGCTTTGATAGAGGATATTACTCTGAACACATTACTGGTTTAGCAGCCGACTTAGGCGCACCACGCGCTGGTGCAACAATCTGTTTCGGTGGTGATAGTCAGAACGGATACGGCAACCAAGCGAACGCGGAAGCTGCATGTCTGCGTAAAGGTGGTATACAAAACGAAGCGTATCAATGGCTCAAAGCAAACGCTGCGAATTACGGCTATTATAATTACGTAAAAGAACCATGGCACTGGTCAACGAGTGGATCATAATATGAAAAAATCTATTATAGTCTCGACTATTTTTGCGCTTCTGATATCTTTTGTTCCTATAGTGTTCAGTCAATCTGCTCATGCAGCTGAGAAATGCGACACTATCTTCTACAGCTCAAACGATATTTTGTATTACAATCCATGTGAAAAATGCACGACAAGCGGATCAACCATTCTGGGTGGCTCAAATGAAGAGAAGACATTCAAATGGTTCCGCGCTAAAGGACTCAATGCGGCGGCTGCGGCGGGTATTTTAGGAAACATTGATCATGAATCAAGCTTCAATCCGTTTCGCATGCAAACAACCTACAGTGAGCGGGGGATCGACGCAGTTCACCCGATTGAATCGGTCAGTGGATACAACCTCGCTTTCGGACTCGTTCAATGGGATGGTGGTCGCCGGCAGGAAGTCTTGAAGCAAATGTCAAATAAGTTTCCTGATTATAAAGAATTGATTAATTCTTACGGCAAATCAGCTGACGGCTATAAACAAGCACCGCCAGAGAAGAACGATGCTGTCTTAGATTTTTCACTTACCTATGTCGATCTCGAGCTATCAAAAGGCTATACTCGCGTATACGATGAAATTAAAGGTGTACCCGACACTGAAGAAGGTGTTGTCACAGCAACTGAAACATGGAACCGTAAATATGAGGTCTCAGCTGACTATACACAACAACGCCATGAAAAAGCTAAAGGGTACTATCGGCAATTTAAAGATGCAGTTATTCCAAATGTTGACACAAGTAGTGGTGGAAATGGATGTGGTGCACCAACTCCAGCCGGGGAGGTTGTTCATTATCTTCAAACAGATCCAAAATGGACAAATGTAGGGTATGCCGGCAGTAATATCGGTGAAGTGGGTTGTGGGCCAACTTCGATGGCTATTATCCTCGCCTCGCTGGTTGATAAAAATATCACCCCTCCGGATGTTGCTGCTGTTGCCGGGCAACAGTCTGGTGGTACATCGAGTCACGGCGATTTGATTAAAGGGGTTAATCAAAAATGGGGTCTTTCTATCAGTACTACTCCTTTGACGATGCAGGAAGCGATTGAATTCGTCAAAGCAGGGAAGGGTTATGTCTGGATGGGTGGAACGGCCCCGGAAAAACAGAAAGGTCCATTTACAACCGGAGGTCACATGGTAGCAATGGTGGGTGTAAACTCTGATGGAAGTGTTATTATTGCCGATCCATACGGAGATGGTGTTGGGCATCAAAAAATAGCTAACTACCCTGCAGAACAAATTGCCGCCGAATCAGGTGGAAGATATGGAGTACCCAAGAAATGAACCGGCATGGGAAAAAAATAGTCATACTTCTTGTCATCGCTTTTCTATTGATCGTGGCAACTGTCGTATGGATCGCAGTTCAGCGAACTTCAGGTGATTCAATAGTACGCGATAAAGATACTGGTGAAACATTTGATCCGAAAGCGCCACGGGAAAATACTGGTGGAAACGGGTCCCTCGTCAGTACCGTTCAACTATTCGGTATTGAACAAGCAATTAAAAGTCTCTCTGGAAACGAATCAATCGTTGGCTATTCCGATGATATTAAGGCGAGTATCTGGCAGTTTAGTCATGATCGCTTGAATAATGAGTTTCAAACAATAACATTAAGACCTCAGAACCTAGAACAAAAAGATGCAACTATCACAGGTGAACTTCGACTTGGGCAGTCCGACACTATCATTCCGATTGTCATCAAGCCAACCTCAACCGAACGCCATGCAATTATATCTATTAATAACGATAATAATGCCTATGGCGGCACATTCGTGTACATGGGCGGCATAAACAATCCAGACAATCTATTATTTACCATCGAACAAGTCAGTCGATCATCAGACAAATTGCGTGTTATTTCTTACGGAGGGTACAATGAAGCAGCACTCGAATACCTGGAAAGTATCGGGTATCATATTCCTGATTTGGATATAAGCTTTGCAGCAGAAAGTGGAATGTTATGAGAAAAGGTATCATTATCGGCGGAATAATTTTTATTGCTGCTATCGTAGGTGTTTTTATTGCTGCCGATCAATTAAACCGTCGAATCGTTAATTTCACGCTTCAAGATAGTGGCTACACTGTTGAAATCACGCAAAAAAACAATACTGTTGGTAAATTAACAAACTCCTCGTCACTTCGTCTTAAAGATGGTGACTACTCCTACCACATTACCACCGAAGGATTCGATACGACCAAAACCGATTTCACCGTAAAGGGTTCGGATGTTTCTATAACCATCATTCCTCAGCTTTCCGCTGAACAACTACGAACAGTTCTGGATACTGAACGGACTGCTATCCTAGACGTATTGCGGACAGCATACCCAGGAACTCAAGTCACTTTTACTTCATTACAGTTATATAAGAAGGGTGAATGGGCCGCAGGAACATTACAAAAGATTATTACTCCTCGACAAATCCCCGATACCTATCGATTTGTCTTAGAAAAAAAGAATAATACCTGGAGTATCGTTATACCTGCACGTATCGCAATAAAAAAGACTGATTTTCCAAATGTCCCCGCGGATATTATATATTCGCTCTACCGTTCGGCGTCAAATTAATTGTTGAATTAATATCAACCTGACTTGTAGCGGACGTAATAATAATTTGATACCCCGTTAAGCGAGTTGTTAAAAGTTTTTGTCGTTCCGCATCAAGTTCAGAAAAAACATCATCAAATAAAATGATAGGCTTCTTACCCGTCAATTCATTGATGATATGTACCTCGAGAAATTTTAAAGCAAGAACAATTGTACGAACTTCACCCCTGGAAGCAATTGATAAAGCAGGGGAATGGTTGAGTTCAAAAATAACATCGTGTCTATGTGGACCAACCGATGTGTTACCGAGATACCGATCTCTTTGAAGGTGAGCATGTAACTCATTTAGTATTTTTTGTTTCACGTCACCAACAAACGTATGAGAATAATGAACAGACACTTCGACATCCGTTCCAGACAACTCTCGATAGAGAGGAGCGAGAGATTCATTGATCCGCTCAATAAACGCGATCCGCTGCTCAATTATATATGCACCATGCTCAGCAAGAGAAATATTCCACGCAAATAAGTGATCATCACTGACCCGCTGATCCTTCAACAAGGTGTTGCGTTGTTTTAATGTTCGTTCATATTTCCGTAGTGCCGTTCCATACAACGGATTAAGTTGCGAAATAAAACGGTCAATGAATTGTCGACGTCTAACTGGTGAACCGTGCAGTAATCGCAGATCTTCCGGCTCAAACAATACGACAGGGTGTTTGTTCTTAAGTGGTAGGCGAGCAGTTTTTTTATTGTCGATAGTAAATTGCTTACGACTTGTTGGTCTACTACTATCGAAACTAACAGTTCGATCTTCACTATCCAGAGTGATATCTATACGCCACCAAGGGTATGATACTGACAGAATATCACTGTCCGACCCTTTAAATGAAGCTCCCTGTAGTGAAATATATATAGATTCGAGTAAACTTGTTTTTCCACTTCCGTTTAAGCCGGTAATAACGGTTACATCATCATTAAATAGCACATTATAGTCAGTATGCGAGCGTACATGTTGAACCCGAAGACGCGAAACAGAAGCCATACTAACTCTTTAGTGGCATGATAACGTGATAGTAATTCGTGTCTTTCTTGGTTGATTTCAAGATTGAAGGGGAGAGTTTGCCACTAAAGCTCAAAGAGATTTCGTCCGCGTCGACGGCCGACAGCGCCTCGGAGAGATAGCGAGAGTTGAGTGTGATCTGACCTTCACCCGAGACTTCCGCTGTTAGTTCGGATGTATTTTCACCGAATTGCGAGGCAACCGAATGAAGCGAGACGGCACTTTTATCGCTATCAACAGTCAGAATGACACTTCCGCCAGATTCCCGAGCAAAAAGACCGGCCACTTTCGTTACACGGGTAAACTCTTGCTTATTCATAACCGCAGTGATATCGGATGAAGCGGGGATAAGTTGGCGATAATTTGGGAAGTTGCCGTCAACGAGGCGACTAATAATCTCGGCTTCACTGATACGGAAACGGACTTGGGTTTCATCGAAAAGAATGTCGACCGTTTCGATACTATCATTAATGGTTCGAAGCACTTCTTGAAGTGTTGTTGTTGGAATGATAGCTGATACATCGCTCTGTGTTTCGACAAGACGTCGTTCAGACAGCCTGTAACCGTCCGTTGCAGCTAAATAGAGGAATCCTTCGTGTGAATGCCAATACACGCCAGTAAGGACTGGACGAGTGCTGTCAGAGCTTGTTGTAATGATGGTCTGAGAGACCGCCTGCTTAAAGTCTTCGATATTAATTGTGTAACTAATTGATGATTCTTCGTTAATGGTCGGTAGTTCCGGAAAGTCATCAGCGATCACACCATTGATGACTGATTGATAATTACCAGAGCTGATATGAATGTTATCATTCACTACCTTTAGTTCGATAGGGCCTTTCGGTAAACTGCTCACAAATTCTGAAATCAAACGCGCGGGGACAGTGATTGCACCAGGTTTGGCAATCTTTGCACCTATATATTGCGTTGTTGCGACTTCGAGGTTTGTTGCTGCAACTAATAGACGGTTACCGTCAGTTCGTAAAAGGATATTATTCAAAATAGGTAAGCCGGTTTTGTTACTTGCTACCCGACCTACTGCACTGAGTGATCGAGCAAAGTTTTCTTGTGTGACAGATAGCTCCATTATGTATTCCTTTCTTTATTTTCTTTCGTTTTACTAATAATAGGGTATGTGGATAGTGTGTATAAGTGGGTCATTAACAGTGGTATTTTTGAAAATAGAGCTGTGGATTGTTGGGGAGAAAGTCTGGGGATAGGTGGGGGTAAAAGCAGGAGTTTATTCACGGTAGGGATGGGTATATGTCGTCTCATGTTGAAGTGTGGGGATAACAATCCACTAGTTATCCGTTGCACAATCCCCACGTTGTACACATTTTTTACCCAGGTAATAGACAGGGGATTAGGCATATAACTTATCTCTAATTGTGGCGACTTGTTCACGAATAACAAAGTCTAACTTAATCGCTTTCTCGATTTTTTCAACAGAGTGAATAGCGGTCGTATGATCCTTCCGTCCTAGTTCACCAGCAATTTTAGGAAAACTTAAATGAAGTTCGCTACGGAGGAGGTACATTGCAATTTGACGCGGCGTAACAATATGCTTGTCACGGCGTGAACTACATATTTCATCAACAGCAATTTGGAAATGTTTCGCGGTTCGATCGATGATCTGCTTACTCGTTAAATGTTGTGGCCGTGTTTGACGGACGTTACCAAGGAGACCTTCAGCAGTTGAAACGTCCGGAGCAACACCACGTAGCTCCGCATGAGCTAATAGTTGGTTTAAAGCACCCTCTAACTCACGGATATTCGTTTTAATATTCGTTGCAAGGTACTCGACGGTATCATTATCGAGATCAACGTCAGATAATGCGGCTTTCGCTTTCAGAATTGCACAGCGAGTTTCGAAGTCTGGCATCTGAATATCAATCGTCATTCCCATTTCGAAACGACTTCGGAGACGCTCGGTGAGTGTTGGAATACTTCGCGGCGGCTTGTCACTACTAATGATAATCTGTTTGTTATTTTGGTGGAGGAAATTAAAGGTATGGAAAAACTCTTCTTGTGTTTTTTCTTTATTAGCAATGAATTGCATGTCGTCAACGATCAGGACATCAATATTACGATATTTATCAGCAAAGCCTTTTTTCTTGAAACGAATATGATCCAGGAATTCATTGACGAATGTTTCTGAACTGACGTAGAGAACTTTCGCGTCAGGGTTGGTCTTTAGTATTTCATTACCAACAGCTTGCATGAGGTGAGTTTTACCCAGACCGACGCCACCGTAGAAGTAGAGCGGATTATATTTTTCACCAGGGTGTGCTGCAACAGCTTGGCTGGCAGTGTGAGCCAAGTCATTACTTGAACCGACAATAAAGTTGTCAAAAGTATAGCGTGGATTAAGATTTCCACGAGCCGACAGAGGGGAGCTAACAGGGCGACTAAATTGTGACTCTCTATTCGTACCACCAATCAGCTCGTCGGCCGTATTAACTGGATTGATTGTCGTTTCACGATTAACGCGCGTTTTTTTCCCAGCTAATGCGATAGTATAGGTGATCCGAGCCGGCTTCACACCATTTTTCGCAAGTACTTCACGGACAAGATCGCCGAATTTACTATCAAACTGCTTTTTAGCAAAGATATTTGCCACACTGATGACAACCTCATCTTCAGTTTGACTGACTAGTTCAGTTGTCTTGAACCACGTATTAAAGTTTCCTGATGAAACCGAAAGCTCGACTTCACCGAGAACACTTTTCCATAACGCGCTCATACCCGCTTTTTTCTCCCTTATACCTGATAAACTCTTTCCTTTACTATACGTGAGTAGGGTAGTTTTCCACAACCTTTAATAAGTTGTAAAAAGAGAGCAGGTGAATAGGCCGTAAAGAGGTTTGACTTATGCACAGTAAATCATCACCTCTGTTAAATCTGTGGATAACGTATACTAAAGTGTGGATATCTTTTATATACGACGTCACTAAATGGACTAAAAAGCAAACAATTCCTTGAAGAATAGGGGTGAATACGGTAAAATGGTTGAGATATGCCAAAACGAACCCACCAACCACACACACGTCACCGTGCTCGTACGCATGGTTTTCGTGCTCGTATTTCTTCGAAAGCTGGCCGCGCTGTCTTGAAGCGCCGACGCATCAAAGGACGCGCACGTCTGACTGTCTAGTAATCATCCGCCTTCACGGGCGGATTTTTCGTATATACTGGAACTAATGGTACCGACCGCATTTCGATTTCACGGACATAACAGCTTACGATTTGTATATGCAAATGGAAAAGCTGTTCGTTCGCAGTATATTACGATCAAATGGGTAAAGAATGCTCGTCGTTCAAAGCCTCGGCTTTCGATCGTCGTGAGTAAAAAAGTATTAAAAAGTGCCGTCGGTCGAAACCGCATTAGAAGACGTTTATACGAATATATGCGCCCTCACCTGTCTTCTCTTCCCGATATTTACGATATCGTTATCATTGTGACGTCGAGCGAATTGCGTGATATGCCAGCACAAGAGCTATCGACGCATCTTGACGGCTTGCTTGAGAAGGCACAGCTGACGTCAACAGCGTAAATGTGGTATAATTTAACAGATAAGTAACTGTTTTCTAGTGAGGCTGCCTGCGTGAACATTTTTGAAACGCTCATTGTTCAACCTATTTTTAACCTGCTGATTGGACTCTATAGTGTCATCGGTGATTTTGGTATTTCGATTATTATCTTTACCATTATTATTCGTTTTGCGCTCTGGCCGCTCGTCGTTAAGCAACTTCATCAAGTAAAGGCGATGCGTAAGCTCCAGCCTGAACTTGCAAAGATCAAAAAAGCGTCAAAGGGCAATCGTCAACTGCAGGGTATGCAGATGCTCGAACTATATAAAAAGCATGAGGTGAAACCTTTCCGTTCAATTCTTGTATTATTGATCCAACTTCCTATATTTATTGCACTCTTCCAGGTGATCCAAATCTTTACGACCCACCGTGAACGAATCGAAACCTTTACCTACGGTTTCATGCAAAACATTCCAGCTGTTCGCGCACTGATTGATAACCCTCAACAGTTCAATGAGACATTGTTGAATTTTGTCGATCTCACAAAATCTGCACTGACGTCAAACGGTTTCGCACTCGTATTCCTCATCGCGTTAGCCGGTATCGCCGCCTACACACAATACGTGATCTCGAAGCAAACAATGCCACAGCAAACAACGAAACGTTTCCGTGATGTCATGGCAGAGGCTGCTAATGGCAAAGAACCCGATCAATCAGAACTGAATGCAGTTATGATGAGCAAAATGGTGAAAATTCTTCCAATCATGATGCTATTTATTATGATTGGACTACCAGGTGCACTCGCCCTTTACTATGCGACATCGAACATCTTTGCATCTATTCAGCAATATTACTTGTTGAAAAAAGACGAGAAGGAAATGGATGCGCTTGCAACAAAAGAAATCAAACGTGAAGGCAAGAAAGCAACAGCGAAAGCTCGTGCCAAAGTCGCTCAAAACGCTGAGGTAACAAAGGTCACGCGTATCGTTGCGAAAGATGAAAGCAAAGGTAAAAAATAATGGATAAAGCAGCCTCTATCTTGTTCGCGCAAAAATATGTCTCTGACCTTATCTCGTTTTTCGGTGAGAATATTGACGTTACCGCGCAAACGAGTGATGATGTCATTGAACTGTCAGTTCCGTCAACATCAAGCAATAGTCTATTGATTGGTCGAAACGCAGAAACACTCAGGAGTCTCCAGTATCTTGTCTCGACCGTACTTCGTAATAATGACGCAGCTTTATGGCGAGTTAATATTGATATTGCCGACTATAAACGTCAGCGGGCTGAAAAGCTCGCTAAACAAGCTCGTGAGTGGATCGAAGGTGTCCGAACGTCAGGTGACTCGTATGTTGCTCATCTGAACGCTGCTGACCGTCGTATCGTTCACCAAGTTGCAATCGAATTCGATGATATCAAAACGCATTCCGAGGGTGAAGGTCGCGACCGTGTCCTGATTATTTCTCAGGCTAGCTCGTAAGCACTTTCTCGTATACCGCTAATGTCTCCTGGGCCATCTTTTCCCAGGAGTATTTTTTTATCTGTTCGTAACCAGCGGAACGTAGTTCATTTTGGATTTCCACGCTATTTATAACTGTAGCGATAACTTTTGCTATATCATTGCTATTAGCTGGATTAAAGTACTGTGCGGCGCTACCGTAAATTTCTGGTAAACATGTCGCACTACTGCTGGTTACGGGAAGACCGTGAGCCATTGCCTCGAGCCCTGGGAGGCCGAACCCTTCCATGAGTGATGGGAAGGCGTAAGCGGTTGCATGCTCGTAGAGCCAATTCAGTTGTTCGTCTGTGACAAAATCAGTAAATATAATATTCTTATACTCTTTTAATTCAAAGAGTGTTTTGTTTTTTTGTGCGGAAGCGTTCAATTTCCCCGCCAGCACAAGGCCAAGCTGAGGGTGCTGTGCTAGTAACTCTTGATGAGCTTTTGCGAGCTGTGGAATGTTCTTGTAATCTGATTGCTGACCAACATATAGCAAATAGTGTGTGAATGGGAGCTTATATGGATTACTTTCGCCACTCGTTGTCTCACCTGCCTCATAGATAACAGAGATTTTGTAGTCATCGACCCGAGTGAATGATTGCAGGTCTTTTTTCGTGTACTGACTGATCGCGATAATGTGATTACTTTTGCGGGCAACGTGTTTGAATACGTATTTCCCGACAAGTTGTTTGGCATGAAAAATAACCCAATTCTTGTCAGAGTTATAAGTCTTTATTAATGTGAGATCGTGAAACGTCGTAACGGTTTTACCTTTATATCCAAGCGGTTGCTGCGGCATACAAAAGTGAACAAGATCAGCCCCAAGCTCATCTAAGAATGTCTTAAACCTAGTCTGCTCAGCAAATGAATAGTTATCATAGTCGGCAATACGGATGGTGAAATTCTTGTTTGTTGGCTGCCAGTACGCTGCATCTTTCGCTAGGACAAGGACAGAGTAGACATTATGTGTGTCATTCTTTTCCAGATAATGTAACAAACGTTCAACGTACCGGCCGGTACTTGAGTTAATGATACGAGCATCGATGGCGATATGAGCCACTAATGAGCTGCTTTCTTGAATACGAGGCGTGAATAGAAGAAATAGTTCCAGATTAGTGACGCTACCGTTGCAATAATCTTTGCGACAAACAGAACAACGCTTTCGTTCCACTGAAGTGGCTGAAGCAACGATGTCATAGCGAGGATAATAATTGGCTGGATGACCCATAAACCGATAATCGTGACAGCTATGAACAATATGAATTGACGAGCAACTTTACCGCCCTTATTTTTAAAAGTAAACGACTTATTAACGAAAAAGCTAAAAATGAACGAAATACCCGTAGATAAATAGTTTCCGACAATTGCGTTTATGCCTAAAGAGACAAAGATGAATAATAATGTGAAATCAAGTGCCGTATTCGCACCGCCAACAATGGCGAATCTAATCTTTTCGGCGTGTTTTTTTACGAGATCCATTGTGATACTCCTCAATTAAATATAACGGACGCTGTTTCGTCTCTAGGAAAATCCGGCCGACGTACTCACCAATGATGCCAAGAGACAATAACTGGACGCCGCCGAGGAAGAGGATGACAGCGAGAGTTGACGGGTAACCGGCAATATCAGCACCGAGAAAAACGGTACGGAACACAATAAAGATGAGGTAGAGAAAAGCTATTAAAGATACGATAAAACCAACGTATGTTGTGATGCGAAGAGGTGCAGTTGTAAACGATGTGATCCCATCAATAGCAAAGTTGATAAGTTTGCGGTAATTCCATTTCGTCTCACCAGCTGCGCGAGGGTCACGATCGTACAGGATTTCTTTTTTATAGAACCCAATCCAACTAAACATACCTTTGGTGTATCGTTCTGATTCGCGCATTCCTTTTAATGCTTCGATTGCACGGCGATCGAGTAGGCGGAAATCGCCGGTATCTTTTTGGATAGGAACGTGACTTAGTTTTTCTAGAATCTGGTAGAACTTTTTCGAACTCCATTTCTTGAACCAGGTCTCACCTTCACGGCTACGTCGTTTGGCATACACATCGTCAAACCCTTCTTCCCAATAATGAATCATTTCAGGAATCAGTTCCGGTGGATCTTGCAGATCGGCATCTATAATAACGGTTGCATCACCACTGACATGGTCGAACCCGGCTACCATGGCAATCTCTTTACCGAAGTTGCGAGACAAGTTTACGTAGGAAACGCGATCGTCTACTTCAGCCAGTTCACGAATAATTTTCAGTGTATTGTCTCGACTGCCGTCATTAACAAATAGAAATTCGAACGTGTATTTCTTTATGTCATTGGCGAGAGTTCCGAGACGAGCATAGAGAGCTTCAAGGACAGCTTCTTCATTGTAAGCGGGAATAAGAATAGAGATTTTTTTCATTGTTTTTAGTATAGCATTCAGTCGGCTGAAAAGGTGTGGATCAATTCGGTAATACTCGTTGCGGTAATAATACCCTGCGAGGCTAAATAGTCTGTTTTTGCACCTGCTGATTCATTATCTGAATTTAGAATCGCACCTGCATGGCCCAACTGAATACCAGCTGGAGCATGGTGCCCGGCGATGTATGCGAAGACAGGCTTTGTCACTGATGATGAAACATAGTTGGCTGCGTCGATCTCTTCTTTACCGCCAATCTCACCGATGAGAATGATACGGTCGACATCTTTATCCTCTTGAAATAGTTTCAAGCAATCGATATATCCTATTCCATGAATTGTATCGCCACCAATACCAATGACATACTTCTGACCAATACTTTTTGCAGTTAAACCTGCCATTGTTTCGTATGTGAGCGTACCGGAGCGACTGACGATCGCCGTCTTGCCGGGAAGCGATAGCGAAGCCGGAATGATTCCTAACTTATGAAGACCCGGAAGAAGGGCACCAGGAGAGTTAGGACCAAGTAATTGTGATGATGATGTTTCAAGCGCACGTTTCACTACAAGCATGTCGTGAATAGGAATATTCTCCGTAATACAGATGATAAGAGGTATATTGGCATGTATTGCCTCAAGCAGAGCAGCTTTTGCGAATGGGGCGGGTACGAAAATGACACTAATATCAATCGTATGGAATATGGTAGCACTCGCGATTGAATCGAATACCGGAACTCCTTCGACGACCTCGTTAGCTTTTCCTGGTGTAACACCTGCAACAATTGTCGTTCCGGCGGCGAGCATAGCTCGAGTTTGAAAACGTCCGTGCGTACCGGTTATACCTTGCACGATGACGTTTTTACCTAAAAAAACGTTTTTCATACCACGACCTCTTTGGCTGCGATAAGGCACGACTCGAGATCCTCATAAAGTGTAAATGACGCTTCTTTTAACATTGCCGCTGCTTCGACTTTGTTTGTTCCTGCGATCCGGATAAAGAGAGGTGGGAGATGAGAGATAGAATTACTTGCCGTTATAATTGCCCGAGCTACCTCATCGGCCCGAGTAATGCCAGCAAATATATTAATAACAATAGCTTTGACGTCAGCGTAAGCTGCTATTTGATTGAATGCGATGATAAGTGTTTCGGCTGTCGCACCGCCACCTATATCAAGAAAGTTGGCTGGTTTCATACCAAAGTCATACACAGCATCAACAGTTGCCATCGCAAGGCCAGCACCATTTGCGACAGTTGCGACCATCCCGTGTGTATCTATGGTGACAAAATTATTATTTGTTTCCGGTTGACTAAAGTTCCAGTCATGACGAAAAGCGGCGGCTTGATCGAGTGTTATTTTAGCGTCTCCTGCAACAAGAAAGCCTTCACTAGTGAGGATAAGGGGATTGATCTCGATGAGCGTGGCATCGTTTTCGATGAAACATTTGTAAAGCTGTTCCACTATGTCCTGTAAAAGAAATGTTTTTTCAGGAATATCGTAATAGTCGGCTAAAGCCTGTCCAATATGATCGACATCACTTGTATTTTCTATTGACCATAGATTGAAATGACTATTATCTTCAACTTCGACACCACCATTATTATGGGCGACAACTTGAATTAATTGACTCGAGCGATCAACGAGAATTGAAAGATACAATTCACGTTCGATGCTAAGGAGCTCTTCCGCAAGGAGTAAATCTGGTGTATGGCCTTTAACTGGTAATGACATGATATCAGACACAGCCTGTATATATTCACTTTCTGACGAAGCTATTTTAATCGCACCCGCCTTGCCGCGTCCACCGACAGGAACTTGTGATTTAAGCACAAGGGGAAGAAATGGAGGTGTTGAGTCGTTTCGAACAAGGACACCTTTAGGAACGGCAATACCAGAAATGGAGAGGAGGGATTTTGCTTCGTGTTCGAGGAGATTCATCTCTTGTCATTATAAAGCCAATATGCCTAAAAACTATATAAAGGCTCATACTAAACCATGCTATACGGTTTGATTGACCGACCAACAGATGGTAATATGTTTACAGTTATATGCTTTTATTTACTAAATACTGTGAGGAAAATTGATGTCTGAAGTAAAACGCGCACTGATTACTGGAATTACTGGCCAAGATGGTGGACACTTAGCTGCACTATTACACGAAAAAGGGTATGAAATTTACGGAATTATTCGTGGGCAACACAATCCGAAGCGTGAAGCAGTGATATCAGAGTTTCCTTACGTCACGCTTATCGATGCCGATCTTACTGATCAATCTTCGCTTATTCGCGCGATGCAGACTGCACGACCCCACGAAGTGTACAACCTTGGTGCGATTAGCCATGTTGGATACTCTTTTAAAGATCCAATGCTTACTAATGACGTTACTGCTAAGGGTGTTCTTAATATGCTGGAAGCGATCCGGCTGACTGATCCTGAAAACACTGTTCGTTTTTATCAGGCCTCTACTTCAGAGATGTTTGGTGGTCTAGAATACAACCGTCCTGAAAAAGGATACACAGAAGAATCAGCCTTTCATCCACGTAGCCCTTATGGTGTAGCAAAATTGTACGGTCACTGGATAACTCAAAACTATCGAGAAAGCTACGACATGTTTGCTGTATCTGGCATTCTGTTCAACCACGAAGGTGACCGACGCGGTGTAGAATTTGTCACTCGTAAAATTACTAATGCTGTTGCTCGTATTAAGCTCGGTCTTCAGGATCATATTGAACTCGGTGATTTATGGCCAAAGCGTGACTGGGGATACGCTGGTGACTACGTCGAAGGTATGTGGCGCATGCTTCAACAGGACCAGCCTAAAGACTACGTACTTGCAACAGGAGAAACTCATTCGATTGAAGAATTCCTCGATCTGGCGTTCAAAGAAATTGGTATCGAAGATTGGAAACCATATGTGAAGCAAAACCCTGCATTCATGCGTCCTGCTGAGGTTGATCTTCTATTGGGAGATCCGACAAAAGCTGAAACTGAACTTGGGTGGAAGCGAAAAGTAGATTTTCCTGGTCTTGTGAAGCTTATGGTTCAGCATGACCTGGCTGTTGAATCAAAGAAGATCTAACTGCACAGTATGGAGCCTAAGCCTTGGCAAAAAAATGCCAGAAAAACGGTAATTGATTCCAAATTCTTGAAAGTTCATTTCGATGAAGTAACATTATCTTCAGGTGTCACTATTGATGACTATTCAGTTGTCACACTACCTAGTGGTGTGGTCGTTGTTGCTACTGACGAGGATGGACGACTCGTGACTCAATATGAATATAAGTACGCTATTGATAAAGTTATACTCAATCTCCCTTCGGGTAGTGTCGAGGGCGGCAAAAGCCCGTTAGAAATGGCAGCAATTGAGTTAAAAGAAGAGACAGGGTATATGTCTGATGACATGGAACTTGTTGGTACGTTATATGAGTATCCATCGAAACTTGACCACGTTATTCATATTGTCCGTGCAAAAAATGCAAAAAAAGTTTCAGACGTTCAACATGAGACCACGGAATCTATAGGACCTGTTCATCTTTTATCTGCCGACGATGCTCGCGGTAAAAGCGTGTTTAACACTACGTATGCTGTCAGTGCGTTGGCGCTGACACTTCCAGAGTTTTTGTAGATTCAAGCGTTGTCTTTATCGACAAAATCTTTGATGGCGGTTTGAGGAGATGATTCTGGTTTCCATCCTAATTCTTCTTGGAGTCGAGTTGGATCACCTATAATGTCCATAGCATCAGTTGGACGAACACGGCTTTGATCAACCACCGGTGTAATATTCGTGATACCAGACGCCTCTTTGATGAATTCGAGCATCTCCAGTCCGGAATATGACACACCACTTGCAATGTTGTAAGTGTCATATGAAAGATGACTTGCTGTTGCTAGCTTTACATACGCCTTAACGATGTCGCGTACATCAGTGTAGTCACGTTTTGTGTGAAGGTTTCCGACGTTGATAATAGATTCGTCGTGAGCGGAGGCTTCTTTTAACTGTTCGTAAAGGTCGGGAATAAGAAAGCCTGTGCCTTGTCCCGGTCCAATATGGTTGAAAGGTCGAGCGACGACAACATCATTGCCAGTTTCAATGTATTGTTTTGCCACTTCTTCTGCCCGTAATTTACCGGTTGCATACGGTGAGTTTTCAACTGTTGCAGACTCTTCATTTAAGGGCATCGCTTGATTTGGATCATACAAAGCTCCGGTACTAACAACAAGTGTTCTCCCGTTGAATCCTTGCTTTGTAGCTACAGATAAAAGATTGTCTGTCATTTCTGCGTTACCGGTTGTGTAGAGGTCTGGGTATTTGAATGAGTCTGCTACGGACGCGAGGCCGGCAAGATGAATGATAGCAGAGGCACTTTTAAAGGATATCTTTTCTAGACTAGCGGTATCTAGTAGGTCTGCACGAGCGTATGTATCTAGAAATGGGGCTACTTTTTCGTTAGGATGATTTTCACGGCCTAAGCCAGTTGTGAAAAAACCAGACTCTTTAAGGTGTTTCGATAGATGTTCACCGACAAAGCCGTTGACTCCCGTGACGATAACTTGAGGTCTTATTTCTTGGTCCATTATCTTAAGTATACCATTGCCTATGTATACCCGTACCCCTATAATAGACTTATTGTGAATTCATTAAAAAACATTCGTAGCAAGTATAGATACTCTACAATTCTTCTGCGTCAACTTGTTATTACAGATTTTAAATTGAGGTACAAAGGGTCGACTCTAGGATATGTATGGAGTCTTCTTCGTCCGCTCGCTTTATTTGCTGTCCTCTATGTTGTATTTGTTCATTTCCTTCGATTTGGACAAGGTATTCAACATTATGAAGTCTCATTGTTGCTCGGTATTGTGTTGTGGAATTATTTTACTGAAGTTACTTCAAATGGCCTCTCGGCTATCGTAGGTAGAGGGGATCTGATGCGCAAGCTATCTTTCCCACGATATATTATTATTGTTGCGGGATCGGCTTCAGCCCTAATCAACTTGGCGATCAATTTGATTGTTGTTTCTATATTTATGGTAATCAACGGCGTACAGCTTAGCTGGAGCGTTTTATTAATAATTCCTTTAATATTAGAGCTATTTGTCTTTGCGATCGGCGTCGCATTTTTACTTGGGGCTCTATTCGTTCGATTTAGGGACATTAACTATATATGGGAAGTTATTCTACAGGCAGGATTTTATGCAACACCCATACTCTATCCTTTGAGTATGGTTGTTGCCTTTTCTACGACCGCAGCACAACTTATTATGCTGAATCCTGTAGCACAAATAGTTCAAGACGTCCGAGCGGCTGTTATAAACCCAGATACACCAACCTTACTTAGTTTGTACGGTACTTGGTATGTATACCTCATTCCATTAACGATAGTAGTAATGGTTGCAGTAATCGGTGCTATCTACTTTAGAAAACGTTCACCCGGTTTCGCGGAGGAGATTTAGCTATGAAAGACATCCAAAATGCAGTCGAAGTGAGTAGTGTATACAAAAACTTTGTATTACCGCACGAACGTACAGATTCAATAAAATCGTTATTCATATCTCCATTCAAAAAGAGAATGAAAGCCGAGACTCAGCACGCCCTCAAAGATATTTCTTTTTCAGTCAAAAAAGGTGAATTCTTCGGTATAGTTGGACGTAACGGAAGTGGAAAAAGTACGCTATTGAAGATGATTGCTGGTATCTATCAACCATCCTCTGGAACAATTGATGTTGAAGGAAGGCTTGTACCGTTTATTGAGCTTGGTGTAGGATTCAACCCTGAATTAACGGGTCGCGAAAATGTATTTCTTAACGGTGCTTTAATGGGATTTTCTCGTAAAGAAATATTTGACAAGTATGATGCAATTGTTGATTTTGCGGAAATCAAAACCTTTATGGATCAGAAACTAAAAAATTATTCTTCCGGTATGCAAGTACGACTCGCATTTTCTGTAGCTACTATACTTGCAGAATCAGATGTTCTTATAATAGATGAAGTCCTAGCGGTTGGTGATGCTTCATTTCAAAAAAAATGTTTTGCGTATTTTCGTCAATTAAAAAAAGCTAAGAAAACAGTTATCTTCGTCAGTCATGATATGAATGCGGTTTTAGAATATTGCGATCGTGCAATTCTTATAGAAGGAGGAGACAAAATAATTGATGGTAGTACAGCCGAAGTAGCCGCCGCTTACAACCGTATGTTTAATGACCCCGATGCTAAAAAATCAAACCTTGCTAAAGTGAAAAAGCGGTGGGGTACTGAAGAAGTAACTATTAAGAGTATTGATGAGAAACCAACATTGATTAAAGCTGTTGATGAAAAGTTACGTATCGGCCTTACTATTCAGGCGAAAAAAGTATTTAAAGGCAAGGTTATCGCTGGGTTCAAGATAAAAGATAGTGACAATAAACCACTTATTGGTACAAATACGCACATTAAGAAAATAGATATAGATTTGATAGACGGCGCTGCAGCACATATAACATGGGATATACCTGTAATATTTAATGATGGTTTTTATTCTATAGATATCGTTCTTGAATCAGAAAACTATAATAGTACTTTTGATTTCTGGACGGACGCTATCAAGTTTGAAGTTCAGCGTAAAGAGCAGAGCTCCTATGAAATAAATCCAGTAATTACTACAAAACTGGAACATGTCACGAAATAAATTATATATAGACGGATTTTCCTTTGCACAGCCGCGAAAAAGTGGTATTGGCCACATAGCAGAAGGACTGTTAGTTGCGCTAGAAAAAGAAATTCGACTTAAAAATCTTAATACACGCATATATATAGTTGTTGCCTTTAATAAACTTAAGTATGTTCAGAAGTACCACTCTGATATCATATCAATTAAAGCGTTGCCCTTACCCGCACGAATATTTAATCTCTTAAACAATCTCAATTTAGTTCTGCCACTCGATATCTTTTTAGGTCGTGGTTCGTATATATTTCCAAATTACCGTAACTGGCCTCTCCTATTTTCAAAATCCTATACATATATTCATGACTTATCCTTCATTTTATATCCAGAATATACTGAGCCTAAGAATCTCTCCTACTTGAAAAAACACATTAAACGTTGGATTAGAAGGTCTGATACGCTCATTACTGCATCGCAATATACTAAGAATGAGATATGTGAAACATTCAATTTAAAAAGCACTTTCGTCAAAGTTGTTCCTCATGGCGTGACAATGCCCGACAAAGTACGGTACTCGGAAGATTTTATAAGAAAAACATTAAAAAAGCATGAAGTAGCCTTTGAAAAGTATATTCTCGTGATCGGAAACATTGAACCGCGAAAGAATATTATTAATCTTATTAATGCGTACGAAAGCCTTCCTCAGCAAACGCGCAATTCATTTGGCTTGATCATTGTTGGCGGTGGTGGATGGAAAAGCCAGTCAATCACTGAGCGAATCGAACATTCGATAGCAGCCGGGTATAATGTATTTAGGCCAAAAAGCTACGTTACTGACGATGAACTCCAGGCTTTTTACGCACGATCTAGTCTACTCGCGATGCCGTCGTTTTACGAAGGATTTGGGTTACCTCCACTACAGGCAATGTCTTGGGGGCGACCCACATTGGTAGCAAACACCTCTTCACTTGCTGAATTATTTGGGAACGCCTCCTTTTTAGTGGATCCAGGCAGTGTACCAGACATATGTCGCGGGTTACTACAGGCTCTAAGTGATACCGATTATAGACACAAAGATGCGGCATATCGTATTGTTAAGCAATATTCTTGGTCAAACACTGCTCGTAAAATGTTAGAGGTATTAGATGAAAAAAATGATTAAATTCTTACGTGCAATTGACAAGGCTATCTTAATGACATTAGGGCTTGAGACGTCTACATATAGATACGTATCACCGAAAGCGGATAATGTGTCCGCAATGCGGCTTGCGTTAATCGATCTGTATTTTAAAGAACAGCCGGGCTTTATCAGATTTAATATCGGAAGAATGTATATAAAATTGAAACACATTGCCGGCAAAATTATGAGATGGTTGATGGGGAAGTGATATGAAAAAGAAGATAATTATATTTGATGGGCAGCTTTTTCAGACTCAGGCATGGCATCGCGGTATGGGCAGGTATGTTATTCAAATGATGAAGCATATGTCCGAACAATTTAATGTCAGTGACACAAAGGCTTATATCATATTTAACAATCGCATTGAGACTGAAGCGATTCGCTTCGAAACTATCGAATATGTCGCACCGAATTTCCAGCATATCCATGTAGATCTACCACTCCCTAATAAGAAACAAACAAATGAAGACGAATACGTAAAAGCGCTCGACAAGGCAATTGCGACGTCCATTAGCGCTGACAATGACAATGAAAGTATATCCTATACCATTACGAGTCCTTATTCATTTGACTTCTTCGCACAGTACCCAACGAACGCAAAAAACAAATCGATGATTTTCTATGACCTTACTCCGTTACTGCAGTGGAAAGATCTTGGGGGATATTTTCCACCGCACATGTACATGCACAGATTTCGTCAGGTATATGAATCCGATCAAATATTTGCAATTTCGGAAACGACTCGACGAGACTGTATTGATATTTTTGGTCTCGATAATAAAAAAGTCATCAACATAAATGGTGGTTTTACGGAACATCCAGAAAAACCCAAGGAACCAGCGCACTTTACCGTCCCAAAAAAGTACATTCTTTTTCCGACAGGTGATTTACCACATAAAAACAACGATATTGTTATGAGGGCTTTCAAACAGGTTGCCAAACACCATACTGACATAAGCTTGCTTGTCACTTCCGAGTTTTTGCCTTCCTCAAAAGATCGTCTTATGAAGTTAGCCGGTGACAGAGTAATATTCACAGGAAACGTTTCAAACGAAGAACTAGATTACCTTAATCGAAACGCAACTATTGTACTATTTGCATCTAAATATGAAGGACTTGGATTGCCGATATTAGACGCAGTTCATTACGGAAAAGCTGTTGTGGCGTCTGATATTCCTGTTTTTAGGGAAATGTCAGAGCATGCATTTCAACTTTTTAAATATGACGATGTAGACAGCGCAATACATGCTATTGAAAGTGCTATTACCACAACGAAGTCCGTCAATGAGCGTGCGTACCTTTCAATCAAGAGTAAATATACATGGAATCGTGTCGCTCAGGACTTTTTAGAAGCACTCAATTTTGATACCACTTATCTGGTAAATGACTACCCATTACGTAATATTGCCATTCTTTCATCTAATCCAGGCATTAAAGACACGATTGCTCGCATATTAGAGCCGTTACACGGTCATATGATCACGGATAATGTACGCGTTGATTATTTCTTTGATAGTCAAGGAGCACACCACTCAGGGCTTGAGCGGCCAACATTCCTTGATTATGTAGGGCCGCTCGTCTACGACTTACGTGAGTTTTCACGGCGCAAGTATAATAAATATGATGCGGTATATTTTTTAGTTGATGATAAATCCTTAAGCCACAAACTCGCCATGTATATCACGGCAATTCCAGGATATATTATCAAAGATACATCAATCTCATCAAATGATAAACTATATAGAGCAGCACGTTGGCAGGCACTTGATGAAGTGACAATATCTAACGATAATGCTCTAGGTGAACTTCGAAGCTATCTTATAAAAACGCCAACAGATCTAGGTAAAGATCGTCGTATGACAGTTCCGCTTCCAAGATTTTTACAAAAAATTCAAATGAAACGAATGGCAAGGCAATATGAATAAAATACAAAAAAGCATTTTAGTAGTAGGGACATACCCAATTCGCGAACCAAGGCACGGTGGTCAGAAAAGGCTCCATGCAATCGTAGAGGAATATAAAAAAAGATTCACTTCAGTAACATATGTTAGTGTTTTCTTTGATGGCTTCTATTCCGAATATTCTCCAATCGATATCCCATTAGGAGAATATAGTCGTCGTCTTGTGCAGCAATCACCGATGACAGGTGATATTATCTGCGGTGAAGCAATATATAGTGATCCTGAAGTGAAAAAAAGATTCACAGAAGTCGTAAACACTCAAAATCCTGATGTGATTCATATCGAGCAGCCTTACCCGTATATTGGCTTAAAGAAACTTATATCAGAGCTTGGAATTAGTCCAAAATTAGTCTTCGGCTCGCAGAACGTCGAAGGTCCTATGAAGTCAGAAATTCTCGCAGGATACGGAACTGATGCCAAAGCGATTATCGATATAGAGAATCAGATTACCGCACTTGAAGAAGACCTTTCGAAGCGTGCAGACTTGACTATAGCTTGTACTACCGCTGACCTAGCGGTGCATGCAAAAATGGGTGCAACAAATCTCGCACTTGCTCCTAACGGCGTTGACAGGCCAGAATTTAGTGAGAATAGTGTTCAGTATTGGCGCTCAAAGTTTCACGCTCAAGACGTAGAGTCTACCGCTTTATTTGTGGGAAGCGCACATCCGCCTAACTGGGCAGGTTTCTTATCGATGGTCGGTAAGGGGCTCGGATTCGTTCAGCGTCAACAAAGGATTGTGGCTGCTGGAAGCATCTCTGATTATTTTGATCGAGAAATTAAAGAAGACAGCTTAAATGTCCAGGATGCGACATTTTGGCTGAGAGCTTTTTCAGCAGGGAGATTGAGTGAGCCAAAGCTACAGGGTATTATTGCAGCTGCCGACGTGATACTCCTTCCCATTACAGAGGGTGGAGGATCAAATCTGAAAACAGCTGAAGCCATTATTTCAGGTAAAAAGGTAGTAGCGACAAGTCATGCTTTGAGGTCGTTTGAATGGTTTGCTGATTTTCCTGGTGTCTGGAAAGCTGATACGAAGAAAGATTTCCAGTCTGCAATCATCGAAGCATTTGCTGCGCCGCTACCTTACAGGACGAAAGAACAGACACAAAGGGCACAGGAAGTGCTTTGGCAAAACTGTCTCAAGGAAATGATTGAAGGAGTAGAGAAATTATGAGCCAGAACAGGGTATTGATCGATTTGACTGATATTGCCCAATGGGCGGGTCATCATGGTGGAACACAGCGTGTTGTGTACGGTATCGCAAAAAATTATTTTCTTGATGAAAATGTGTCTGTAAAGTTTTTTACGTATTCATCACATAGTAATGAATTTATTGAAGCAGACTTTAAGCCCATTTTTGACCGCGTAGAAAACACGGTTATCGCAGCAGGGTCACGGGATTCTGTTAAATTATCACAAAAGCTACGTATTAAGACACTCATTTTACCCTACGTCCCTAAAGCCGTACTGCGTAATGAAGAGTTAAAGAAAAAAATAAAGTCAACTATTCGGACAGGTATTCATAATGCGCGAGCAATTAAGGGGCGTATTAAAGGTGTGTACGCGCAGGCAAAAAGTACGGTAGTTAATTCTGAAGTTGGGCGAACTGTCATCTTCAAAGAGAACGATATTGTGCTTATTCTTGGTAAGCCATGGGATGAACCAAAACTCCAGAGCTTACTTGATGAAAAAAAATCACAAATTGGCTTCAAAGTTGTTGAGCTTGTATACGATCTGATCATAAGCCTCTACCCTCATCTTCATCACCCAAGTCTTTTCAAAAGGTATACGCAACAGATGTTTAAAGCGGGGCAGGCCTCCGACCTTCTTTTGTCTATTTCTGAGTCGTCAAAAAATGATTTCTTGAAACTATCGAATCAGTTAGAATTAACACCACCTCCTATTGACGTCATAAGGCTGGGTGATGAGGTGGAGATATCTATGTCCGATGATGATTTAAATGCTATCAATTTATCTGGCTATGGAGTAGAAGAAGAATATCTACTGTGTGTTGGAACCGTTGAAAATCGTAAAAATCACGCCTTATTGTATTACACCTACAAGCTTGCGCATGAAAGGGGTATCACGCTTCCGCAGCTTATAATTATCGGTGGTAATGGATGGCTATCTGATGATATACAGTATCTAATTAGAACAGACCCTGCGTTGAAAGAAAAAATAAAGATATTTTCAAATATTAATGATGTTACTCTCGCTGCGCTATATAAAAGAACTTTATTTACTGTTTATCCAAGTTTCTACGAAGGATGGGGGCTTCCTGTTGCGGAAGCTCTTGCTTACGGAAAAGTATGTGTTGCATCTAAATACTCGTCTATACCTGAAGTCGGTGGTGATCTGGTAACCTATTTCTCACCCTACAGTACAGATGAGTGTCTAGCAGCTATTGTCAAGATGCTAAATGTAAAAAATCGTACTGCTCTTGAAGCTAGGATAAGTCGTGAATACAAGATGACTACATGGCATGATACATACACGCAGGTTAAGCTGTCTTTAGAAAAATTATAAATAACTTCTTGTTATTTTTTGATAACGAAAGGGTATAAGGAAGGATCTGCTTGTATAGTAATCGTATTAGAACTGTCTTTAATGATGAAAGGGACGTAAGCTTCGACAGTACGTATCGATGTATCTCGATTACCGTTCACGGTAAAATAACGTGAGTTATTCATATTTAATTCGATGTCTCCAGGAGATGTTCGCTTTAGTACAATTTTATTAGGAGACCACATAATTACGGTGGCGTTATTAGATAATATGAGTGGACATCCGTCCTCATAGCCACAACGCGGAGACGGTAGTGTGTTTAAGTCTATCAGAGAGTCGTTCGCTTGAATTGTTCCTATATTGTATGTCGTTGCTTCATACTCTCTGTAGAAGTGGGGCATATCATTATCAGTGTTTTTGATTCGATTGCCTTCAGGGAAAAACAATGTAGCACCAAATTGCTTACTTTGTTCGAAACTATAGGATGAAGCGATTGAGGGCGCGGTGCGGGTTTCGTGAGATAGAATATGCTTTTGGTAGCCAAAATTTGATACATACATTTCTCCTACGCCTATTAACAAAAAAACAAGTATAAGTAGTTTGGCGTTACTTTTTGGCAATCGAGTATACACGATAGACATGAAAATTATTACGGCAAGTATCGTAAAAATAAACCATCGTGAAGATACCCGCATACTGCTAATGACAGGAAGATGTTTTAATATGCCATAGGGAGCGAGGTCTGTGAATGCTCCCAAGCCTATTAAGAATGTCCCTATGATAGCTACGCCTATAATCCCAATATGAATTGCATTTAGTCCTTGAGGCAGTTTACGCTTATTAATGATTACTATCAAAATTAACATAATAGATATCAGGAATGCCACAATTGTCCCTACCCCAATATAAGCTGTTATTTCTTGCCATCCAAACGGAGGGGATGGGTAATTGATAAAAGAATATTGCGGCACCTTATAAGGAATCAAAAAGGCAAGTACAGATTGTGATAACGTAGCGGCATTATCTATTAGCGTACGTGGAAATTCAAGGGCATTCTGTACTGTATATAAAAGTCTATGACCAGCGATAATTGCAAATATACCGACAGATATTGCAAGTTGTAAGAGAATATTTTTTAGATTTTTTCGATTCCTAACGACTCTGACCAGGATAATAGTCGAAATAAGTATTGATATGTGAAAGAAGGGGTTATGTATTTGAGATAACGCCATAATGCCAAACGCACAGCCAAGTAAAGCTCCGCCAATGCGACTTTTATCAAAAGTCAAAGCTAAATACGCAAAAAGAGGTGTTAGCGCATACCAAATGAAGGTGTAATGAGACGGTAAGTGAGCAATAAAGAAGGAATTAAGTATCCAAACAAGACTCAATAATGAAGTAATAATCCAATCGGCCTTAAAATACCTTCGAAGCAAGAGGGCCATGGAAAGATAAGCAATAATTGAATAGATGATTATAGATACTTTTATCCCCATAGGCGCACCGAATATGATGGAAAGTAAGGACTGGATAGAGAAGACGCCTATTTGTGGATTTGCGTATAGAGGAGTGCCACCAGCCATCCAAGCATTCATCCAAGGAAATTGACCGTATTCCACGACACTTATACGGATAGCTTCATACGCCTGAGCGAACATACTGAAGTCACCCCATTCAATTGAGTTTCCGGTAAAGATATATTGAGCTTCCCATATCATTAACAGGACAAGACCCAGATAGAATGCCCACCGCTTATGCGAAAGATGTAAAGAGATTTTTTTAATTAGCGGCATCTAATAGAATATTGTACCACTCGGAATTTTGAAATGCCACCCGGTTGCGTCTGCCCATGCATGTCGTA
>CAJYIP010000060.1 GCA_913775275.1 Patescibacteria group bacterium
GAATACGCTAAATAGAGAGATCGACGGTCAGGGCACGGTGATCGGATAATCCGTCGCCGCTGACCGATACGTTGTCGAGCCGATACTCTTTTGGAATAAGCGCATAATCAATGCGCTTATTCATTTCTGGAAAGGAAATATATGAAAAAGCATCGGAAGCAATGTAATCATCCTGCCATGCCTCACGACTGGCTTGAAGATCACTGAGATTAAAATCACCGATAATAATACGCTTTTCGTCACGAGACTTAAGGATGGTAAGCAGTTCTTTCAGATGAGCTGTTGCGAAGTCAACCGTATCGGTGATAGAGAAATGAACGTTTGCTGTCGAGACGGTGTGATCATTTATCACGGTATCAATAAGCTGCACGATTCTATTATGCTCATCTCCCACCGCTTGTTTAAGAATGATAATATCTGAACGACTTACTGGGTGTTTTGATAAAGCGACGAGTCCTTCGCGATACGTCGGGTAGTGAAGACCGACTTGTAGTCTACTGATGGCACTCATTTCGTACGGATATCTGAGTTTTTTATTCAGCAACTGCGCTTGATTAAAAGGTGAAAGCTCGGGCAGATAAACCGCTTCTTGGAAAAGGACAATATCAGCATTGATGGTCGAAAGGTAATCGATAATTAACGACTCACGATCATTCCAGCGCTCGAAACCTTGAAGATTTAATGACGTTATACGCATAGATACCTAGCAGTATACACCAAAATAGTCGACGAAGAGCTATAATGAAATCTATGGCATATAGCGACGCCTATCGAGACATAGACTTCCGTAAACACCCTGAGAAATACATCATCGGTAGAGGTGAGCAAGGTGTTCTTTTGGCTGAGCCGTATAAAAGTGAAATTCTTCCTTATTGGAAGTTTGCAACACCTGATGTCGCCGAAGTATCGGCCGAAAAAATACTCTCACTATTCTACGAGTATAAAAATAACAATGACTTTGTGGGCATGGATATGGCACGAAAATTCTTGCAGATGGGATACACCCGGTCTCGCCGCTATGCGAATCATAAAGGGGGCAAGAAATATGATGGTCCAGTACCCGATGACAAAAAAGGTCAGAGTGGGTCACACGGAAGAGCTGAGCTACCCCGTACTTCAGAAGATCCAATAAAAGCTGAGTCGGCACGAATATTTCACAAAAGGTATACAACGGCAAAAAACGATTCGGAATATCAGCGTATGGCAAAAAATCACAAGGATAAGGTCGTATGAAGAAATACATAACACGGAGTAAGCACGGTAAGGGGTTTACCTACCACTTAGATAATGTCAAAGTCGATAAAACGATTGTCAGCCGGATCTCTAGCTTAGCTATTCCGCCGGCATGGTCTGACGTCCAGATCTCACTTAGCGAAAAGTCAAAAGTTCAAGCAACAGGATATGATCAAAAGGGTCGTAAACAATATATTTATAGTCAAAAGCATACCGCCACACAAGAAGCCGCAAAGTTTGATCGTATTACCGATTTTGCATCACAGCTTCCGAAGCTTCGCAAGACAATTGAAAAAGATTTGAAACGTCGACGTTTTGATAAAATTAAGGTCGTTGCCGCAGCTGTCAGTCTGATGGATGAAGGGTACTTTCGAGTCGGAAACCACGCCTATGCTCGTGCCAACAAGACGTTTGGCCTGACAACGCTTCGATCGAAGCACGTCACTGTCAAAAAAGGAGCCGTTGTCTTCGACTTTATTGGCAAGAGTGGTCAGGCGCATCATAAGGTTGTTCGCGATAGTACATTGACAAAAATAGTCGCAAAATTAGATGAGATGCCTGGATACGAGTTATTTCGTTATTACGACAAAGACGGCTCACTGCATAACTTGACGTCTATTGACGTGAACGATTACATCAAAAATACGATGGGTGATGATTATAGCGCAAAAGACTTTCGAACCTGGGGTGGCACAATGGTTGCAGCTGTCGAGTTGGCTCGTGAAATACGACCAGATACCAAAGCAGCACGAAAGAAAGCGATGACTTCATGTATCAAACGTGTTGCCAAGAAGCTCGGCAACACACCGGCCGTCGCAAAAAGCTCGTATATCGATCCGCGCATCTTTACGACGTATGACTCGTCGGATGGCATCAAAGAAGTCTTTGATACTGTTGCTGGCATGCGCCCAAGAAAGTACATCTCAAAAGATGAACTATTGGTAATGGAACTTTTAAAGAAATAAACGGTGAGTATTAAAAAAGACCATCGTAAGGATGGTCATTTTTATTGGTCGGGGTGAAAGGGCTCAAACCTTCGACCTCTCGGTCCCAAACCGAGCGCGCTATCAACTGCGCCACACCCCGATGGTGTTTAACTTTGATGATTATACACCTGATGACAAGGTTTTTCCAGTCTTATGGCTGACGTGTTATGATAAAGGTACTTTATGAAACAATTTCTTATAAAAATTGCCATAACAATTCGACAAAAACCTCGCTATGACTGGATCTTTGTTGGTATTTTGTTAGCTACATATGTTGGCTTGGCCTTATGGCATATCACCGCTGGATCAATATGGTTCGACGAGGCGTTTAGTGCATATATCATTAACTTTAATTTCTTTGAAATCGCTCGCTATACTGCAGCTGATGTTCATCCGCCGTTATATTATTGGCTACTTCAGCCGTGGGCGGCTCTCGTCGGTCATACCGAGCTCGGATTACGATCATTGAGTATTGTTTTTGGTGTCATTGCATCCGTTTTTGCCTATTTATGGATGCGATTACAATTCGGTCGTCGAGTGGCTTTGACTGCGTTAGCGATACTAGTTCTTTCGCCGCTATTTATTCGCTATAGCCAAGAAGCTCGAATGTATACTTTGGCGGCAGCGATCGTCTTTGCGGCAACGTATGTCTTATCTCGTGCATTGAAAGATAACAGGCGATGGCAGTGGATAACATACGGATTACTTGTTTTTGCTGGTATGTTGACGCATTACTTCACGGCGTTGATATGGATTGCTCATTGGATATGGCGACTGGTGACATTACGTCAGAATGGTGTCAGGGGTAAGAAGTTGATCGGAGCGTTCTTTAGTCGGTCATGGATTCTTGCTTACGGACTTGCGGTAGGACTGTATCTTATATGGTTGCCGTTCATGGTGATACAACTAGTTCTTATCCAGTCTGAAGGATTTTGGATTACCCCGGTTGGTGTTGATACGGTTGGAAGTTATTTCGGAACGCTAGTGTATTTCTTGCAGAGCTATCAAATCACAGGGTGGTTTGCAGCCGGACTCATCTTTATGGGGATTGTGACAGTCGTGTTGGCGTTACGTACCTATGTATCGTTGCAGGAAAGTGAGAGACGAGGTTATTTGCTTCTTTTCATAATGGCTGCTGTACCGCCAATCCTACTGTTCCTCGTTTCGTTACCACCGGCGACATCCTCGTTTGTCGAACGATACTTGCTGCCAACTGCGGTTGCTTCTGCGCTGTTCATGGGCCTCATTCTCACTAAAGGGCTGCAGAGATCTGTGCTTTGGAAAAAATTGCTTATTGCCGGTGTTGTGCTTGCGATGCTTATTAGTGGATTGTCAACGATGTACTTTTACGGCAACTACAACAAAAATTCTAGGACTGGTATAGAAACCCGTGCCGTCATTGAACAGGTACGAGAAAAATCGGCAGCAGGCGTGCCAATAGTAACGAATACGCCGTGGGTGTTTTATGAAGCAGCTTTTTATAATTCGAAAGATCATCCTGTGTATTTCTTGGATGAATCGACGAAATATGAATTCGGTTCACTCGATATGTTGAAAGATAGCGATCAGTATAAGATTAAAGACCTCGACGCATTCGCGAAACAGCATCCGGTCATTTGGTATATCGGATATTCTGAAGGTGAACTCACTTCTCCGCGTAGTGCATGGAAGATACTTGATGCAGTCTCAGTGACCAATCATGTCGATGGCAAGACTGTTTATAAGGGCGTTGAACTGAGCACTCAATAGCGAAGGCTATCTTGGTATCAACTTGTTGATATGACGGGTTCGAACGATACTCCAGACGAGAAGTATTGCGACTAGTGCTATAAGCGAATTGATGATAAGCGACTCAGTGTCAACGGTGAAGAAGCTAAGAACGCACAGAACGGCACCATGAATGATATATGCTGTGAGAGATTTTGTCCCTATAGGCTCAAGTAACCAGCCTAGCCGTTTTGCAATCCGTCTCTCGAATTTTTTAAAAATAAAGAATAGTCCAGTGAACCAGAGGAACGCCATGAGGACACGAGCAAAGCTCATTGTATCTTTATCAAAAAGCATGTTTGTGATTGATGATACATGCGGCATTAGGAGAGGGAAGAATACTGTGATAACAGAGATAATCATAGTGACCAGGGTCGCGCCAAGCGTCCATGATTTAATTAATTGCCGCTGACGGGGATCAATGCGTGACCACCGTGCCAAGATAGTAGGCAGGTAAAAACCGACAGTCGCAGGTATAAAGAAGAGTATCTGCCATTGCATCGCTTTACTGTGAGTAATGGTTCCAACGATGAATACGAATAGACTAATCAGAACAGCAAGCCAGGCTGCTCGTTGACGAAACAGCCAGATAGCGATTGGAGAGGCCACAAGGAAGACGGCATAAAGGAATAGGAAGTATACCCACACATTCGTGTACTGAAGTAAGATGGTGTCGTGAATCAATGTGGCCCAATCGCCCGTAGGATACGGAACGCTTGGTGCGCCACCTTGAAGTGGAACGTACCATATTATTGCACTGTATATGACGGTTGCAATAACTGACCATATATAGAGCAAAACACCACGTCGAATTAAAATGGTCGCTATCTTTTTAAACGGCTCTTCTTTATTTTTATAGCCGCGGATGTACCCAACGAGCAGCCCAGAAATGATGACGAAGCCTTCTGCGGCAGTCACCCACTGAAGCGCTTTTCCGGTTAATACTATCCATAGACTTGGCCATCGTGAGAGATGATCGATGACAATGACGACGATGAAAAAGCCGCGTAAATAGTCAAGCGAAAGAAAGCGATTTTTTTGAACAAAGCCAGGCATTCTTCTCTATTATACTCTATACTAAGTATATGAATCCTCCTTACCAAGCACCTGATTTTACGCTTCCTGCCAGCGATGGCACATCATACAGCCTTTCTGATTTCGCCCAAAAATGGCTAGTCCTTTACTTTTATCCAAAGGATGACACACCGGGCTGCACGACACAGGCGTGTAGTCTCCGTGATGCTCGCGATGAACTCACCGACCTTGGTGCAGAAGTCGTCGGTATCAGTAAGGATGAGCCGACATCTCATGAAAAATTCAAACAAAAGCACTCGCTCAACTTTACGCTATTAACTGACGAAGATGGAACTGTCATTGATCGTTATGGTGCATGGGGTAAGAAAATGTTCGGCAAAGAAGGTATTTTGCGAAAAACATTCATTATTAATCCGAGCGGACAGGTAGTAAAAGTTTTTGGGCGAGCAACGCCTCTTGGGCATGGCGAAAAAGTTATTGAAGTGCTGAAAGAGCTCCAAGAAAAATAGTATGACACGATATGTGGTGGGGGTGAGTGGAGGCATTGATTCGGTAGCGTTGCTTCATATGCTTCATGGATTAAATCAGCACGAACTCATTGTTGCTCACGTTGATCATGGTATTCGTAAAGATTCTGCCGATGATGAACGATTTGTTCGAGCACTTGCTGAAAAATACGAGCTTCCTTTCTTTTCAACTCAGTTATCGTTAGGCGCAGATGCAAGCGAAGATACTGCTCGGCGAGCTCGATATGCCTTTCTCGAGTCAATCGCACGTCATCATAATGGATCAATTGTGACGGCTCATCATGGTGACGATGTCGTTGAATCGGTTGCTATTAATCTGCATCGAGGGACTGGGTGGCGCGGTCTTGCGACACACGATAGCACCGTGAGCCGTCCATTGTTGGCATATACGAAAGACCAGTTGCGCCAATACGTCAGTCATCATAACTTAGAATGGCGCGAAGACAGTACGAATCTGAATGACCGGTATTTACGCAATAGAATACGTAAACATGTATCGGCTATGGACGGTAACACTAAAAGCCAGATACTAGAGCTTCGCGAAAAACAAAAACAGCTTAAGCGTGTTATCGAAACTGAAATAAAGACATTGATCGGCACCGGACCATCGTATAGCCGATATTTTCTGACACATGTACCAGAGCGTGTTGCTCTCGAAAGCTTGCGTCACATAACGCAAGCAAAACTTACTCGTCCGCAGCTTCATCGCACGTGGCTTGCTATTAAGACAGCCGCATCCGGGGCAACATATCAGGCTGGCAACGGTGTTGTCTTGACGTTCACCACTCGTCAATTCTCTGTGACGCTGGTATAATAATAAAGATAGAGAATTACCGCTTATTATCCTGAAAGGAACAGTTCATTATGGCCAAAAAGGCTCCCCTGCCTCCGAAAAAATCGAAATCGAATAATTTCCTTCGCTTATCTATTTTCTGGGCAATTTTTGTATTAGTTGTTATTGGTATTTACGCGCTCACATCTCCGGCTCAAAACCTTAAAGAAGTTGCTTTGTCGGATGTTATTCAGCGAGCCAATAATGGTGACATTTCAAAAATTGTCGTTGAAGGTAATAGTTTGCAGATTACTCCGCAAGGAAGTGACAAACCTACTGAACGTTCAACAAAAGATGCTTCAGGTACATTGTACGACCAGGGTCTCAAAACCGATGCCAAAGTTGTTGTCGATCCTAAACCACCATCAAATACTGGTGATATTCTTTGGAATCTTGCGATCATCTTCGTTCCAATCGTTTTGATCATTGCCTTCTTCCTATTTATGATGCGACAAGCACAAGGTCAGAATAATCAAGCAATGGGCTTTGGTAAGTCTAAGGCGAAGCTTTACGGCGAAGACAAGACAAAAGTTCTTTTTAGCGATATTGCTGGTAACGAAGCCGCGAAGCAAGATCTCGAAGAAGTCGTCGACTTCCTTAAGCAACCAAAGAAGTACGAAGAACTCGGCGCTAAGATTCCGAAGGGCGTCCTTCTCGTCGGTAGTCCGGGTACTGGTAAGACAATGCTTGCTCGTGCCGTCGCTGGTGA
>CAJYIP010000061.1 GCA_913775275.1 Patescibacteria group bacterium
AGCAGCTGAGGTGATGGAGCGGTTGAACCGTGAGCTGCAGGGCATCGCCCTTGATGACGCATTATTAACGCCGATCGAGGCTGACGAAGAAGAGACGCTTCTTCGCTGCATTATTGCTGGACAGATCGACCAGCTGTGGAGTATTGATATCGACGGTAATGCAGTGCACATCCGGACTGGTGCCACTAGAGAACTTTCGAGCAGCAGTGTTGTGCGGAACCCGACACTCATCGCCGGCACGCCATTCGATCTCCAGGTCCCAACCCGTGACGGCACGCTTCAGACACTGCATCTCGTTCAAGGTGTGACGGCCGTTCAAACCAGCTGGCTTGTCGAGCTCGCGCCAGAAATATTCAATGCAAAACCTGGTAAAGTTGCCTATGACCCACGAAGCGGTCGCCTGGTTACTCGTCAATATATTCGTCTAGGCAAGAAGGTGATCGAAGGAGCTGGAACCCCGATAACAAAAAACACGAAACAGCATCAAAAACTATTCCAAGAAAGCCTAGCGGCGTGGATTGCTGGACAGCTCGATCGAGAGTCGGAAAAACTTGGTGCATTTCATGCCAAACGGATTCCACGTATTCCGTTGGCATCACTGCGAGCGAGAGTCCGATCGCTGGTTGGTAACGTTATTTCAATCGAAGAGTTGACCCCAGCTCGACGAGAACTGTTATTCGAAATGACACATTTACAAACGCACCTTGGTGAGCAATTCATGCATCAAGTTGCATCGTCGTATAAAAAGGGTCGTGCGCCCGGCCGTCACCATGCACATCGTGGCTGGAAGCCATCTCATAAACGAAAATTTAAAGAGGGAAGAAGATAGTAAAGGTTGAACCCTGACCCAGGGCTGACTCAACGCTTATTGTCGCATCGTGAAGCTCGAGGATCGTCTTTACCCAGTAGAGCCCCAGACCTGTCCCTCCAATATTTTTGGTTGAAGTGGCGCTGGAACGGGCAAACTTTTCAAAAATCTTTTCCTGATCTGATGGCGCTATGCCAACACCAGAATCTTTTACGGTTAATACCGCACCCCCATCAGTGTGATTAAGAGTGAGTGTGATTGTTGCTTCGGCAGGAGAATATTTGATTGCATTGTCTATCAAGTTATCTATGACCGTTCGCACTAAATTCCTATCAATCATAACTCGTACCGTACTATCGCATGCTGTTGCGTCGATAGTGACAGCTGCATCTTTGGCTGCAGGAGCAAAATCCGCCACTGCTTCATCGATCACTTTCTTTAGATTTGTTGTCCGCTTATGCATAACGACCTTACCGCTATCTAATGTCGCTACCTTCAGTAGCTCATCTATGATCGACAGTTGTCGCTCATTGTTTCGCTCAGCGATCTTTAGTGCTTTTGTTTGTTCAAGTGAGAGATCGCCATACACGCCGTCGTCAAGCATACCAAGATATTGCTTCACTGCGGTTGCTGGTGTCCTCAGTTGATGTGACGCAATTGAAATAAAATCATCTTTCACTTCATTCAGCTTCGCCAGGCGCTTCTTTTCAAGCTCCATTAAATCGATTTCATTCTCGAGCTTTTGGGTCAAAAGGGCAATTCGTTCTTGTTCAAGTCGTTCGGTAATATCATTCTGAAAGCCAATGAAGTGCGTTAATTCATTCGCCTCATTGAAAACAGGAGAGACACGCAGGTCGTTCCAGAACGACTTTCCATTTTTCTTAAAGTTTAGCAAAGTCACACTTACGTCCTCTGCGGCATCGATCGCTTCCTTTAGTTCACCAACTTTACGCCGGTCGGTATCAATACCCTGAAGAAAACGACAATTGTTGCCAATGATTTCATCGCGACTATAGCCGGTCAAATTCAAGAACGCATCATTGCAGAAGATAATAGGATTATCAGGTAGTCGTGCATCGGTAATCGTGACAGGGCTACCTGTTGCACCGAGTGCCTCGATCAGTACCTGTTTATCCGTAAAGTTCATGGCTTTAGTGTACTTGATTTACTGAAAATAGTAAATGTGATATAATATGACTAATATGAGGTCTCACACCTATGAAAACACTATAATTGTCGTTGCCGGGGGTGCATCGGGCATGGGTGAGCAGGTCGTTCGACACGTCGCTTCGGATGCAAAAGCTGTTTTTATTCTTGATCGTTCAATCGACCTTGCGTCAGGTATCGCGCATGATATTCCGAACGTTTCAGCTATCGAAACCGAACTGAGCGATGCGAGAAGTGTTGCGACGGCCTTGGCTACCATTACAAACCAAGCTGGCGATATCGACTACTTTTTCAATTTCGCAGGAACATTCATGGCGGGTGAGATACGCGATACACCAGCAGAACGATGGCAAGTAATTTTCGATACAAATATCCCACCCATCTTGGTAGCTACCCAGCAAGTCTATGCTCTGATGCGAACCGCCGGAAAAGGCTCAATTATCAATACCGCCTCGGCTGCGGGTGTCTTTCCTGTGCCAGCTATGTCATTGTATGGTGCGACAAAAAGCGCCGTGATGAGCTTGACATTAGGCCTCCGGTCAGAAGCAAAAAGCTTTGGGGTTAACGTTAGTGTGGTCTGTCCAACAATTGTGAATACGCCTCTCTACGACACGGCGCTGTACAATAATGTGAACGTGCCAAAAGCGCTTCATGCCCTAAAAGACAACCCCTCGATTCAACAAAGCGACGTTGCCGCTCGTCGCATTCTGCGACACGTATTAAAAAACAAAGCAATTATACATACCTCAATAAAAACAAAACTTACTGGTCTGCTCTTCCATATTGCCCCACGACTGTATCTATACGCAGCGCATAAGTTTTTCGCCGTCTACCGTAAAAGCCTTCGTAATTCGTAATAATAGTCACAGCGACGGCTCCGATTTCCTTTTAGACTAAAGAAAAAGGAGATACCTATGAACGAAGAACAAAATGACGCCTCAAGTAATCCATTTGCCGATGAACATCTCGCCGTTGGAGGTGAAATTATCGAAGACGATCATCATATATCAGCCGACGTACTAGAGGATATTAATGCCAGCGAAACAAACGAGACCGAAGAAACAACGACCGATTCATAGACCAGACGATTTTGACCTGGATGTTATGTCAGGTGAAGATGATCTTTTTCGATGGTTTTTACTCACGTATCTCTTGGGAAAGCCGATTCAATCTGTCGTCGCGGTAAAAACGTGGCGGCAATTCATTGATCGGAAGATTGATCTTCCTTGGGCTATTCTTGATTTGAGCGATCGCCAACTTGTATCGTTATTTCATAGTGGCGGCTATACGCGATATCAACATGTAATGACTCACGCGCTAAAGACTGCCATGCAGCAACTCGTTTCAATGTATGACGGCTCGCTACTTCTCATGATTGAAGACAGTGCTGATGAAGCAGAGTTATCGCAGCGTCTTCAAAAACTATATGGCGTCGGTCCAAAGACCGCTGAAATATTTATGCGCGAAACTGAAGAATATTTTGCCCGACGAGTTGAATAGATTGGTATACTGACGTAGTGAAACAAACTATTATCAAACGATCTTTCTTAGCGGAGGTTGCCGGATGGTACGGTACTATTGCCGTATTGCTCGCTTATGGACTGCTTAGCTTCGGAGTCATCGAGTCGCAAACAATAGCATTCCAACTTTTGAACCTGACGGGTGCTATCGGCATTATTATCGTTGCAACGTACAAAAAAGTACGTCAAGTCGTTGTCCTTAATATCATTTGGGCACTTCTAGCTGTCTATGCACTTCTTCGACTCGTTTGGATCGTATAAATTATGAAAAAGCATCGCCTCCAAAAGCCAGAGTTTCGATTACAAGCACTTCCAGCGTGCGACCACAAAAGTCACTTTAAAACTGAGGCTGAAGCACTCGAAGCGGCGGATCTACGCATGCTCGATAATATGACATTAACTATTGGTATCTATGCATGTCCGATATGCTCGCATTGGCACCTCACGCGCGTAAAGGAAGCGAGACAATAGGCGATACCGCTTGTGCTGGTGTATACTACCTGCATGAGTACACAAGAACAGCCTACCCATTCACCGAAACACCTTCACAGTATCAAAATCGTCCGACATGTTGTTCCTGATCACGTCGAAACGGTTACTCCGATGAAAGTATCGTCTGATCGATTTCGTCGTGTCTCTCAGAAAGTGACGAACAAACTTGGTTCGCCGACTGCTTTCTTACTTGCAGTTATATTGGTTGCGGCATGGCTACTCAGTGGTCCATTCTTTGATTATTCTGACACCTGGCAGCTTGTTATCAATACGACGACAACGATCGTCACGTTCCTAATGGTGTTTGCTATTCAAAACACGCAAAATCGTGATGGACGCGCACTCCAGCTCAAACTAAACGAGTTGATCAAAGCCAGTCGCGGTGCTCGCACCGAATTTGTTGATCTCGAAGACTTGACCGATACTGAGCTTGATACAATCCAAGGCCAGTTCAAAGAGATTCACGACAAGTTTATCGACAAGCAGCGTGCAGCCTCCAAGTAGTTTGCTATACTGTAATACATGAAGCCTCTGACACCGACAGCCCCACATGTGATTATCATGGTAGGCATCCCCGGAGCTGGTAAAACTCATTTTGCTGAACAGTTCGCAAAAACGTTTAGCGCTCCTTTTATCGATATCAACAAAATCCAGGCTTTGTCTGGCTTTTCTGATAAACGGGCCGCTGAGTTATCATCCTATCTTTTAGGTGAGCTGCTCAAAACGAAACAGACGATTGTCTTTGAAGGTCCAACGCATCTTCGCACCTATCGTGATGCCTTGACCCGTAAAGTTCGTGCGCATGGCTATGAACCAATGATCGTATGGGTGCAGACCGAAACGGCGACAGCCTTGAGCCGTGCCTCAAAAGGTCAGCCTGACGCCGTAAAACAGCAACACGAAATGAGACTGACAAAATTCAGTCCACCCCATATTCGTGAAGGTGGCGTGGTGATTAGCGGCCGCCATACATACGGGACACAGGTGAAAGTCGTCCTTAAACGACTTGCTGGCGAACGAAAACCCACCGCAGTCCAAGAATCGCCATCATCGTCACCTAATCCACGACGCGGACGCTCAATTCGAATATCGTAAATTATGCCAATTATCTATGACGATGAGTTCGGTAAGATAACAATCCGACGAAGTGCTCGGGCATCGCAGGTTCGCTTGCGGGTCGCACCTGACGGGACGCTACGAGCATCATTACCGGTATATGCACCTACTTTTTTAGTAAAGCGCCTCATCGCATCATCGCGTCGCCAACTGCGCGAGCTTCTGGCTGATACAGACGCCGATGTTACCTATACCGACGGCATGCGCATCGGAAAAAGTCACTCGCTCCATGTCCGTCACGGACGTGAATTATCGGTCAAGCGACATAAACAACGTATCGAAGTTGATTTACCAGACGACATGCTGTTATCAGACAGGGACGTCGTCAAAGCAATTCGAATAAGTGTTCAAGCGGCACTTCGGATCGAAGCGAAGAGCTATTTGCCAAAACGATTAGCATACCTTGCCAGCTCACTTAATCACACATATACAGCTGTCAGATTTTCTCATGCCAGCGGTCGATGGGGCAGCTGTACGAGCGAAGGAACGATTAGTTTAAATATCGCTTTGATGAAATTACCATTTGAATTGATTGATTACGTTATTGTCCACGAGTTATCTCATACAAAACACCTCAACCATAGCGATGCCTTTTGGGCGGAAGTTGCTATCGGTGACCCGAACTACCGTGAACACCGGCGATTGCTAAAGGCTGAAACCCCGACAATTTAGTGTATAATCATAAGCAATATGGTGGCCCTATGGTAAAAATATCCTCTCGATCAAAACAGACCGCTCTGGAGCACAGCCAATTACTCGAGCGACGTCAATACGACCGAGTGTTGACGATCGTCAATAATCTGAGCGATGCCACCTTCAGCACGAACGGCGAAGGTATTATTGACCTCTACAACGCTGCAAGTTTGAATCTTCTTGATACGAATACGAGTATCAAAGGAACGTGTATCGACGAACTCTTTCATCTCAGCGATGATGATGGTAAACCGATCAAGATCCACAACCTTCTTCAAGCAACTGACCGGACATCTCGTCGAAGCGACTTACGGCATACCTATGCCGATGGTGAAGAAATTCGCCTTGAGCTGACCTTTGCGCCAATCAAAAGCTCGTACGGACTCGATACAGCCGGGCAGAATCGGTATGACTATATTATTATTGCCCGCGACGTCACAAAAGAAAAAAGCCTTGAAGAAGAGCGTGATGAATTCATCAGTGTCGTTAGTCACGAACTACGAACCCCGATTACGATTGCCGAAGGAACGCTGTCGAATCTCCAAGTCTTGATGGAACGAACAGAATCGATCGATCCGTCATTACTTCAGCAGACCGTCGCGACAGCTCATGAACAGATTATGTATCTGGCACGAATGGTTAATGACCTTAGTACTTTGTCACGAGCCGAACGCGGTATTGCCGATTCGCCAGAACTTATCGATGTCAGCGATTTGATCCACAGCTTACACGGACAATACTCACCTGAAGCAAGTGTGAAGGGTTTGCGGTTAGATCTTGATCTCGGACACAGCTTGGGTACGATCAATGCGAGTCGATTGTATACAGAAGAATTATTACAAAACTTTATTACAAATGCGATTAAGTACACAAAAGAGGGATCAGTGACAATCACGGTCAAGAAAGAAGCTGACACAGTCTATTTCGCTGTTAAGGATACTGGCATCGGCATGAGCCGTACCGACCAAACCAAAGTATTCAATAAATTTTACCGCAGTGAAGATTATCGAATCAGAGAAACGAGCGGGACTGGCCTCGGTCTGTACGTTTCGTCAAAGCTCGCCCATAAACTTGGCACAACGATTGAACTCACAAGTCGATTGAACCACGGCTCAACTTTTAGCTTCGCCCTCCCGTCAGCTAGTTGACATTATTTTGAGACTGAGCGGCCTTTCCATGTCACCAAATGACGCTTATATTGGTATGTGCTTCGAATGACCAAGCAGGCCTCTTGCAGAACAATAAGCGGCCACAGGAAACTTCCAACCAACCAGCCACGCTGCCATATCATTCTGAGATAAAAAGAGTACACAGTCACACCGAGTAGCAGCACACCAAATCCGACAATTGCAGCCGTCGCGTCGGAGAGTACTAGCGCAATGATCACAAGAACGATCGGCGATGCAAGTATCAACAAATCAAGAGCAACAATAACAGCATTAACGAGTCGCGAGCCTAACAATGGAAAGAGAAGTCGAGTGCTTGTATCAACCTGTGATTGCCACTTCTTTTCATGACGCACCCCAATAAAAGGAGTGCTGATAAGGAAGCGATAGCGTCCATCGTGCGCATAGGTAGCTGCCACATGAGCCTCAGGTTGAATAACCATCCCTAACTGCGAAAAATCGGTAAACTCTTTAATAAAAGAAGCCCTATCGATCAACCACGCACTACTCGCAACCGCTGGTGAGGCGGTACGATGAAACATAATTTCCCAAAAATAACGGAGTGGCGCACATACCGTACTAGCCCTCAGGCCATCTTCTCGGCGCGGCATGACCGACACCATTGATGCCTGATATTTTTGCGCATACGAGACGAGCCGTTCTATTGAGCGTGGCGAAAGATGCGTGTCAACGTCGAGAAAAAGAATATAACGCCCACTGGCTTCTTTCAAAAGGGTATTGAGGGTGAAGTTCTTGCCAAGCCAACCTTCGGGTACTTCAGGCACCTCGATGAATCGCACCCCTTCATGAGCGAAAGCCTTAATCAATGCCGGTGTTGTATCACCGGAATGGTCATCGGCGACCAATATCTCAAGTTTTTCATAGGTACTACCCAAGACACGCTGGAGCGACTCGGTCATCGCATGGCTCTCGTTGCGCGCCGGTATACAGACACTGACCGATGGCACGGTGCTGCTTGCCACAGTGCTACCGCCATCATGAAGAAACAGCTTCTTTGCTTTATGTAATTTTATGGCAGCAATGACAAAAGCCATCCCCACAACTCCGTAAGCAATATAGAATATAAGCATTGCCTCTATGATACAACAGATAGATCAGCTTGACGATCGACGCGTCTTTCGCTACACTGTACTTGACAGTCTGCCGCAGCAGACTATTTTATTTGTCAAAAAAGAAAGAGTAGGAAATCGTGGCAGGGGAAACTAAGGTGACACGCATCAAAGCATCCGACAGTCCTAAAAAGACAGCCGAGGTGAAAAAAGAGCAAAAACCAACCGCTCCAAAACCTCCAAAGAAGCGATCGGCTAACCCGATAAAGGCATTCGGCGGCTACGTCAAAGGCGCATGGCAGGAGTTAAAGCAAGTTCGCTGGCCAACTCGCCGAGCAACTTGGGAATTAACTGTCGCAGTATTGCTCTTTAGCCTATTCTTTATCGTGCTGATTTCACTACTCGATGTCGGCTTTAAAGCACTCTTCGAATTCATCATTAAGTAATACAAGGATCACAACAATGTCACAAAACCGATACGACTCATCTCGCCAATGGTACGCCATCCACACCTACAGCGGCTACGAAGAAAAAGTAGCTGACAGTATTCGTCAACGTATTAACGCCGTTGACATGGCTGACAAAATTTTTGACGTCATGGTGCCTAAAGAAAAGCAAATCGAAATCAAGAACGGCAAACGTAAAGTTGTTGAAAAGAAAATCTTCCAAGGCTATGCCCTCGTTGAGATGAAACTGACTGACGAAACATGGTACATTGTCCGTAACACTCCTGGTGTTACCGGCTTCGTTGGTACTAGTACCCAGCCGACCCCTGTCTCTGACGACGAAATCCGTAAGATCAAGAAGCGTATGGGCGTTGAAGATCCAAAGCACTTCATCGACTTTTCTGAAGGCGAAGTTGTCAGCATCACCGACGGTCCATTCAAAGGCTTCGATGGCGCTATTTCTGAGATCGACAACCAAAAAGGTAAAGTCAAGGTCATGGTCAGTATGTTCGGACGTGACACGAGTGTCGAGCTTGACGCCCTTCAAGTGAAGAAAGTTTAACCGACTAACGTATAAAAAACTCCGCATAATAGCGGAGTTTTTTTATATCGCCCTATAATTGCTAGTGATACGAGTATAAATGTCGCGTATCTGAAGTGCCTGTTCGCCAACCAAGGTGCCTTCGAGTTCACGTTGTTTGATGTAGGCGTTTGCTCTTTTGCCAGCCGTTGCCGCCAGTTGCTTTGCCATAACGGTTAGCTCTTGGGATCGTAGCGTGTTGTTCGTGATTTTTCG